>JBDSMV010000409.1:0-13022 GCA_039915715.1 Rubrivivax sp.
ACGCGCCGATCGATTCGCGCCGCATCGTCGAGCTGGTGCAGAAGAACCGCAACATCAAGCTGGCCGGCAACGACAAGCTGCGCATCGACCGCGAGATCAGCGCTGCGGCCGACCGCGCGCACTACCTGCGAGACCTCCTGAAAGAACTTGGGCCCCCAAGCTCCCTGACGGTCGCTGCCCCGGGGTTGCAAAATTTTGGAGGCGCTCGCCTGAAGCCCGGCGAAGCCGGTTCCGCGGCTCTACTCGGTCCAGGCGGTTCAAGCAAGAGGCAGTGACGATGACGAATCACCAAACTCTGACAGCCGACGAGTTGCGATCGCGCCTGGTCCGCAGCGTCAACGACCCCGACAAGCCGTTCCTGCGCGAGCCGCTGTACCAGAGTCTGGGCGGCAGCCTGTCGAAAGGCACGGCCGCACGCAAGTTGGCGGCGCAAGTCGATACCGTGCCGCCCGGCAAGCGCACCTGCCCCTACCACTTCCACCATGCCGAAGAAGAAATGTTCATCGTGCTGGAAGGCAACGGAACGTTGCGGGTGGCCGGGCAGATGCTGCCGTTGGTGGCCGGCGACGTGGTCTTCATTCCGCCCGGGCCGGAGTACCCGCATCACATCCTGAACACGTCGGATGCACCGTTGAAGTACTTGTCGATCGGCACCAACGAGCCGGTCGAGGTTTGCGAATACCCCGACTCGGACAAGCACGGGGTGTTCGCCGAACATTTCCGTACCACCGCGCGCCGCAGCGGTGAGGTCGACTATTGGGACGGCGAGACCTGATGGCTGCGGTGGGTTCGGGCGTCGACGTTGCAGCCGGCCTGCAGTTGCGCGGCATCTCAGCGCCGCTGAGGCTGCGCGACTTCCGGCTCGTCGCTTTCGACATGGACTCGACCCTGATCTCGATCGAATGTGTCGACGAGATTGCCGCCGCCGTCGGCCGCAAGGCCGAGGTCGCGGCCATCACCGAAGCGGCGATGCGCGGTGAGATCGTCGACTACATAGCGAGCCTGCGCCAGCGGGTGGCGCTGCTGCGAGGCGTGCCCGTATCAGCGCTGGAAGCGGTCTATGCGGAGCGGCTGCAGTTCAACCCGGGCGTGGAGGCTTTCGTCGCCGCCTGCCGCAACGCAGGGCTGAAGACTTTGCTGGTCTCTGGTGGATTCACGTTTTTCAGCCAGCGGGTGCAGCAGCGTTTGCAACTCGACTTCGCGCGCTCCAATGTGCTGGAAATCGAGAACGGCCAGCTCACCGGCGGCCTGCTGCCGCAAGCCTGGGGCGACATCGTCGACGGCGAACAGAAACGCCGCACGCTGCTCGATGTGGCCGACCTGATGGGGATCGATCCTGCGCAGACGATCGCCGTTGGCGACGGCGCCAACGACTTGCCGATGATGGATGCCGCGGGGCTGTCGATCGCCTTCCATGCCAAGCCCGCGGTGCGGGCGCAGGCGATGCTGTCGATCACCGAAGGCGGCATGGACCGCGCCCTGCAGGTGCTGCGCCCGGACTGACCGCCTACTTCAGGTGCTCGGCAAGGAAGTTCTGGACGCGGTTGGCGAAGTCAATGCGGGTGGACTGCAGCAGCCAACCGTGACCCTCTTGCGGGTAGGTGACCCAGGTCGGGTCGCGGCCAGCATCCTGCAGCGCTTTGCGCAGCCGGGTGCCGTGCTCGAGTGGCACGCGCCGGTCGCTTTCGCCGAACACCAGCATCAGCGGCGCCTTGATGCGCGCGGCCTGGGCCAGTGGTGAGGCCTGCTCCAGCATCGCGGCATCGGTCTTCGGGTCGCCCAGCAGAGCCGGCAAGCCATAGCGGCGCCAGGTTTCGTTCAGGTCGCTGCGGGAGGACCATTCGTACATCAACCGCGGCTCGGTCACCGCCACCCACGCGATGCCGCAGCGATAGAGGTCGGGGTCACGCACGAGCCCCATCAAGGTCGAGTAGCCACCGTAGCTGGCCCCGGCGATACAGATGCGCTTGGGGTCGGCGCCAGCGGCCTGCGCCGCCCAGCGCGTGGCGTCGGCCACGTCGTCCTGCATCGCCTGGCCCCACTGCTTGAAGCCGGCCTGCAGGTGCCGGAAGCCATAGCCGGTGCTGCCGCGGAACTCGGGCTCGATCACCAGGTAGCCGCGTGATGCCAGGAATTGGGCATCGGCTGCCCAGCGCCAGCTGACGCCACGCACCCACGGTCCGCCGTGCACCAGCACCACCGTCGGCAAGGGCTGGCCTTTGACCGCACCCGCCGGGGTCGTGACCCACACCGGCAGGTCCTGGCCGTCGCGGGCCTTGATGCGGTGCAGATCCAGCGTTGCCATGCGGCGCGGATCGATCGCCGGGCGCAGCGCACCGACCTTGCGCCAGGTGGCCTCGGCCGGGTTGGGCCCGGACGCGCGCCAGAGCCAGACATCGCCAGGGTCGCGGTCGGACCACGAACTCACCAGCACCGTCATGTGGTCGCTGCCACAGGCACGGCAGGAAAGTCGGTTGATGCGACCCGGCAGGCGGCGGTCGATGTCGGCCTGCGCCGCCTTCAGGACCGGGTCGAACCAGACCGTGGTTTCGGCATCGGTGGTGGTGCGCACGCCGAGCTTGACGCCCCCTGGCGACTCCGACAGCAGGCTTCCCTGGAAGTCGAATCCAGGCGTGCTGACCAATGGCTCGGGTTCGGGCTTGCCGGTGGTGAAGTCGAAGCGCTTCAAGACGGCCTCGCCCGCCGGGCCCGAGTTCGAAGTCACGAAGAAATCGCCGCCCGCATCGACCGCCACAGGCGACCAGGCCTCGTCGAGATAGGTGAAGGTGTTCAACACCTTCCAGGTGTCACTGGTCTTGTCATGCCACTGCACCGCGAAGCGACCACCGTCCTGGCGATTGACCACGGCGCGCGGCATGCCGTGGCCGTCGAACAACCACCTCTGCACGTTGGGAGGCACCCGCTCGGCCACTGCCGTCGAACGCCCTGTTTTCACATCGAGCCGCTTGGCGACGATGGCGGCGAGGTCGCGCCCGTTGTCCCACTGGATTTCACCGACGATGACGGCGTTGCCACCGTCGTTGGGCACCTGCAGCAACACGTGGTTGGCCGACAGTGGTTGCACTCCGGGACGTTGCCCGCCAGTGACGAAATGGCGGCGCAGCTGCACCAACTGGCGCAATCCTTCACCGTCGCGGCCGATGCTGAACAGACCCGGCCAGTCGTAGGTTTCGCCCTGGGCGACATTGCGGTCGTCGACGCTGAAGACCAGCGTGTCGTCACTGACCCAACTGACGTGTTCGACATCGAAGTCGGTAAAGTTTGCAACGATCTTGATCATCTGCAGATCGTCGACATCGACCACCGCCAGCGCGTTGCGAAGCTTTCCCACCGGCACCAGGATCGCGAGCCAGCGCCCCGAAGGCGACAACACCGATTGCTCGACAGCAGGTCGGCTGTAGAAGGCCGACGCTGGCGGCAGTGGCGCGGTGGTGGCCACGGCAACGGGTTGGGCGACAGCGGCGCCGCTGGCAGCAGTTGCCAAACCGAACGCGATGGCGCGCAACCATATCAAGGTCTTCATGCAGGCTCCTGAAGGATCGATTGGGCAGGGCGGATGACGGTCGATTGCCGATTGCCGACTGCCGACTGCCGATTTCCGAGGATGCCATCACGCCCGCCAGCCGGCGCGCGACAGCTGAACTCAGCGGGGCGTGAACACCAGTTCCAAGCGATGCCGTTGTGCCTCGGGCAGGGGTTCGTAGCGCCATTGCAGCAGCACCGGTACCAGCAACCGCGCCAACGACCGCGGCGCGGGCGGCAGCACCTGGACCGCCGCCACGCTGCCATCGGCGCGCAAGTCGAGGTCGACCCACACCGAGGAGAGCGATCCGAGCTCGTCCTGGATCCGGGTCGGCATGCCGGGGTCGACAGTGGCCAAGAGGCGCGGCTGTGCCGGTTCAGGGGCACGCAATGCGGCTGCGGCGGTGGCCAGCGGGGCATTCGGGATCGCGGTGCCTGCAGCCGCGGGGGCTGCGGTCAGCGGGTCGACCGCGGCGGTGGCTGGCATTCCGATGGTGCCGATGGCGCCCAGGCGCGACAGCGGTGGTGTCAGCGGTGGAGGCGTCTCGACCACAGTCGGCGGGAACGTCGGTCGGGCTTGCGCAGAGGCACCGGCGGGGTTGATGGTGGACGGCGCCCGTGCCGCAGCGGACGGCGCTGCCGAGCCGGACGGGGCACTGGCTTCGGTGGCCGGGCGCCGCCGCACTTTGCCGGCTTCCAGGATGGCTCGCATCGGATTGTTGGCCAGCCGCTCGGCGCGCTGCATCTCGGCGCTGGAGGCGGACGATGCTGCTGCCGCAACCGCGGGCTGCGCACCGGCCGGTCCCCATGCGATGCCCAGCAGCACGGCGACGACGACGGCCACCGCCGTCGGTTCGGCTTCGCTACTCCTCGCTGCGAACTCCTGCTCGACTGCTTGCCTCATCTGCAGACCCACGTTGCGGTTGGCCGGGCCTCGCATGCGCGTTCAGCGCACCCTTGCCGGCAACGGCTCCAATCGCCTCATTTTAGGCAGGGTGACGGACCCACCGCGCAATGCCTTGTCATCAGCATCGCCGGCCTGAGCGCCGCCGCCAGCCGCCAGGTGCCGTCGGTTGTTTACCGCCAGTGCCTGGCGCGGCGATCAGGCCGCAATCTGCGCCCAGGCCTTGTCCAGCCGCTTCACGCTGACCGGCTGCGGCGTTCGCAACTCCTGCGCGAACAGGCTCACCCGCAACTCCTCCAACAACCAGCGGTGCTCGTCCAGGCGCGCATGCGGCGCTCCTCTCAGTTCCACCACGCGACGCCGGAAGCGCTGCTCCAGCGGACGCAGCTCCGCCAGGCGCAGGGCATCGCGATCCGGGTCGGCGCGCAGTTTTTCCAGCCGCATCACCACCGCGCGCAGGTAGCGCGGCAGGTGCTGCAGCGCGTCCCACGGGGTTTCGGAGATGAAACGCTTGCCGACCAGTCGCTGCAGTTGCGCCTGCACGTCTTCGGCGACCTCGCGCGGTGCCTTGCTGTCCTTCAGCTTGCGCTGGGCGGCCGAGTGTTCGGCCAGCACCACACCAGCCTGGCGCGCGACCTCTTGCGCAATCAGGTTCAGTCGCGCGCGGCCCTCGGCCAGTCGCCGTTCGAACGAGGCCGCGTCGGCGGGCAGCGGGTCGACCAGGAAGGCACGGTCCAATGCCAGGTCGACGATCTGACTGCGCAACTCTTCCATCGTGCCGAGTGACAGATAAGCCCCGGCCATCGCCTGCAGCCCGGGCAGGTTCTTGTCCAGGTACTTGAGCGGCTCCTTCAACTGCAGCGCCACCAGGCGGCGCAAGCCGGCGCGGTGGCGCTGTGCAGCCACTTCGGGTTCGTCGTAAACCTCGATTCGCACATGGTCGCCACCATCGACCAGCGCCGGAAATCCGACCAGCATCTGGCCGCTGCGGCGCACCTCCATCAACTCGGGCAGTTCACCAAAGTCCCAGGTGGTGTGGCGTCGCGCTTCCTCGACTCCGGCGTTGCTCGCCTGCGCTGATGGCGATTTGGCGACCGCGGCAACCACGCCGCGGCCCTGCGCCAACGCGGACGGCGGTGCTGGCGCAGGCGACGGCGCCGCTTTCAGAACCCCCGGTGCCGCCTTCAGCG
Source organism: Rubrivivax sp. (assembly GCA_039915715.1). GTDB lineage: Bacteria > Pseudomonadota > Gammaproteobacteria > Burkholderiales > Burkholderiaceae_C > Rubrivivax. Next base: position 5,638 of record JBDSMV010000409.1, read on the forward strand.
TCACCAGCGCCTGGAACGCACTGCGAGCCTGGGTTCCGAACTCGGCTTTCAATGCGGCCAGGTCGCGGCCCATGCCGAGCTGCCGCCCCTGATCGTCCTGAATGCGAAAGTTCATGAACAGGTGCGCCCCGAGCTGCTCGGTCTTGAAGTCGTTGCGCTGCACGGCAGTCTGGCTGCGCTCTCGCACTGCCCCCAGCAGGGCGTCTACCAGCGGACCGTCGCCGAACGGCGTCAGCTCACAGAACTCGGCGACAAAGGCCGGCAGCGGCACCAGGCGCGACCGCGGCCGTTGGTGCAGGCTCTTCAGCATGGCCAGCACTTTTGCGGGCAGCATGCCGGGCACCAGCCATTCGCAGCGGTCTTCGCTGACCTGGTTCAGGGCATAGATCGGCACCGTCACCGTCACGCCGTCTTTCGGGTTGCCGGGATCGTGCAGGTAGCTGGCGCTGCAATCGATGCCGCCGATGCGCAGCGTGTGGGGAAAGGCGTCGGTGGTGATGCCGGCGGCCTCGTGGCGCATCAGCTCGTCACGCGTCAGCTGCAGCAGGCCGGGCTGGGCGCGCACCGCGTCGCGAAACCACTTCTCGAGCGTCGCGCCGCTGCACACGGTGGCGGGCAATTGCTGGTCGTAGAAGGCGTGAATCAGCTCGTCGTCGACCAGCACGTCCTGGCGCCGCGCCTTGTGTTCCAGCTCCTGCACCTGGCGGATCAGTTTGCGGTTGCGGGCCAGGAACGGCAGCCGCGTCTCCCAGCCATCGCCCACCAACGCCTCGCGGATGAAGATCTCGCGCGCGGCCGCCGGGTCGACGCGCGCGAAGTTGACGCGGCGGTTGTTGTAGACCACCAGGCCATACAAGGTCGCTCGCTCGAGCGCCACCACCTCGGCAGCCTTCTTCTCCCAATGCGGCTCCAGCAACTGGGTCTTCAGCAGGTGGCCGGCCACGGTCGGGATCCACTGCGGCTCGATCGCCGCCAGACCGCGGCCGTAGAGCCGCGTGGTCTCCACCAGTTCGGCCGCCACCAGCCAGCGGCCGGGCCGCTTGCTCAGGTGCGCACCCGGGTGGCGCCAGAAGCGGATGCCGCGCGCACCCAGGTACCACTCGTCTTCGTCCGACTTGGCACCGATGTTGCCCAGCAGCCCGGCCAGCATCGACAGGTGCAGTTGCTCGTAGCTGGCGGGTGCGGTGTTCAGCCGCCAGCCGTGTTCGGCCACGACGGTGAGCAATTGCGAGTGGATGTCACGCCATTCGCGCACCCGCCGCGGGCTGATGAAGGCGTCACGCAGACGTTGCTCCTGCTGGCGGTTGGTGAGCTTGTGGGGGGCCGCAGCGTCGATGGCACCGCTGCCGACGGCGCTGCGGTGGCCGCGCCCGACCTCGATCCAGTCCCACAGCTTCAGGGTACCGACATATTCCGAACGTTCGTCGTCGAACGGGCGCTGGCGCTCGTCCGCCAGCGCGGCCTGCTCCTGCGGGCGGTCGCGGACATCCTGCCCGCTCAACGCCGACGCGATCACCAGCACCTCCGACAGCGCTTGCCGGTCGCGGGCTTCCAGAATCATGCGGCCCACCCGCGGGTCCAGCGGCAGCCTCGACAGTTCGCGGCCGATGGTGGTGAGGTGGTTGTCGTCGTCGACCGCGTTCAGCTCGTCCAGCAGCGCATAGCCATCGACGATCGCCTTCTTGGGCGGAGCTTCCAGAAACGGAAAGTCCTCGACCGCGCCCAGGTTCAACGCCTTCATGCGCAGGATCACACCGGCCAGCGACGAGCGCAGGATCTCGGGGTCGGTGAATCGTGGCCGGCCGTTGAAGTCGACTTCGTCATAGAGCCGGATGCAGACCCCGCCCGACAGGCGCCCGCAGCGCCCGGCACGCTGGTTGGCCGCCGCCTGGCTGATGGGCTCGATCTGCAACTGCTCGACCTTGCTGCGCCAGCTGTAGCGCTTGACGCGCGCCAGCCCGGTGTCGATCACATAGCGGATGCCCGGCACCGTCAACGAAGTCTCGGCGACGTTGGTGGCCAGCACGATGCGGCGGCCCGCATGCGGCCCTGACGCGGTGCTGAAGACGCGGTCCTGTTCGGCAGCCGACAACCGCGCAAACAACGGCAGCACCTCGGCGGGTGGGCCGCCGCGCCGTGCCGCCTGCTGCGCCAGATGCCGCCGCAGGTGGTCGGCCGTGTCGCGGATCTCGCGTTCACCGGGCAGGAAGACGAGGATGTCGCCAGGCAACTCGCGCCACAGTTCATCGACCGCTTCGGCGATGGCGTCGGCTGGGTCGAAGTCCCTGCGTTCTTCGAATGGGCGCCAGCGTTGCTCGACCGGATAGAGGCGCCCGGAGACCTGGATCACCGGCGCGTTCGCGAGCGCACCGCCTGCTAGTGCATCCGGTTGCGCGAAATGGCGGGCGAAGCGGTCGGCGTCGATCGTCGCCGAGGTCACGACCACCTTCAGGTCGGGCCGCCGCGGCAGCAACTGGCGCAGGTAGCCGAGCAGGAAGTCGATGTTCAGGCTGCGCTCATGGGCCTCGTCGATCACGATCGTGTCGTATGCACGCAGCAGCGGGTCGCGTTCGGTTTCGGCCAGCAGGATGCCGTCGGTCATCAGCTTGACGCTGGCACCGGGCTGCAACCGGTCCTGGAAGCGAACCTTGTAGCCCACCACTTCGCCGAGCGGCGATTGCAGTTCTTCGGCGATGCGCTTGGCCACGCTGCTGGCGGCGATGCGGCGCGGCTGCGTGTGGCCGATCAGCCCGCTGCCGCCAGTGCCCAGACCGCGGCCCAACTCCAGCAGGATCTTCGGCAGTTGCGTGGTCTTGCCCGAGCCGGTTTCGCCGCAGACGATCACGACGGGGTGCTGCGAGATCGCGCGCGCGATCTCGTCACGGCGCGCCGACACCGGCAGCGCTTCGGGATACGTGATCGGCGGGACGGGGTTCGGCTGGCGGCGTGCGGGGCGGGCGGACCCTTGGGGCCGCTGGGTCCGCTGGGTCCGCTCGGGCGGCGCGTCGGAGAGGCGTTTCGATTCAGGCACGGGTCGCGAATTATCGGTGTTGCCGGCGATCGTCTGCGGCGCGCGGCAGCAGGCCCCCGGTGCCGCGTGCCACGGTCCGTTCGCGGCACAATCGCGCCCCAATGAGCCTTGTCTTTCCCCACACTTTCGTGCCCTGGTTTCGGTCGGTGGCACCGTACATCCATGCATACCGCGGCAAGACATTCGTGGTCGGCTTGACCGGAGAGGGGATCGCAGCCGGGAAGATGAATGCCTTCGTGCAGGACCTGTCGATCCTGCATGCCATGGGCATCAAATTGGTGCTGGCTTATGGCTTCAGGCCCCAAGTCACCGAACAACTGACCGCCAAAGGTCATGCTTCGCGATTCGTCAACGGCGTTCGCATCACCGATTCGGTGGCGCTCGATGCGGCGCAGGAAGCCGCCGGCCAATTGCGGTTCGAAATCGAGGCGGCCTTTTCTCAGGGCTTGCCCAACACCCCGATGGCCAATGCCACGGTGCGTGTGGTATCGGGCAATTTCCTAACCGCGAGACCGGTGGGCATCGTCGACGGGGTCGACTTCGTGCACAGCGGATTGGTGCGCCGCGTGGATTCAGCAGCCATCCACCGCGCCAACGAATCCGGGGCCCTGGTGCTGTTGAGCCCTTTTGGCTTTTCACCGACCGGCGAAGCCTTTATTCTGACGATGGAAGACGTGGCGACCGCCACCGCCATCGCCTTGCAGGCCGACAAGCTGGTGTTCATGACCGAGGTGCCCGGTATCCGCGAGGATCTGCAGGACCCGGAAAGCCCCATCGACACAGAACTCGCGCTGGCCGACGCCAAACGGCTGCTGGCCAACTTGCCGCCGGCACTGGAGCCGCGCGACACCGCGTTCTACCTGCAGTACTGCATCAAGGGTTGCGAAGGCGGGGTCGAGCGATCGCACATCCTGCCTTTCGCCGGGGACGGCAGCTTGCTGCTGGAGGTATTCACACACGACGGCGTGGGCACCATGGTGGTTGATGAAAAACTCGAGAGCCTGCGTGAGGCCGGCCCCGACGACGTCGGCGGCATCCTGCAGTTGATCGAACCCTTCGAGCGCGACGGCACGATGGTGCGGCGCGAACGCACCGAGATCGAACGCGACATCGCCTACTACAGCGTGGTCGAGCATGACGGCATCATCTTCGGCTGTGCGGCGCTTTATCCCTACCCAGAAGCCAACACCGCCGAGATGGCAGCGTTGACGGTGTCGCCACAGTCGCAGGCACAGGGCGATGGCGAGCGGTTGCTCAAGCGCATCGAGCAACGGGCCCGCGCGGCTGGGCTGCAAAGCATGTTCGTACTGACGACGCGCACCATGCACTGGTTCATCAAGCGCGGCTTCAGCGCTGTCGACGCCGATTGGCTGCCCGAGGCTCGCAAGCGAAAATACAACTGGGACCGGCGCTCGCAGGTGCTGATCAAGAAACTGTGAAGCATCGGCCGCTTCAACATCCGGCTGTCTGCCCCACCAGTTTGCCCGCGCCAACCCCTACCGGAGATTGAAATGACCCGCATGGTGCAATGTGTACATCTGAAAAAGGAAGCCGAAGGCCTGGGATTTTCACCCTACCCCGGTGAACTGGGCAAGCGCATCTACGACAACGTCAGCAAGGAAGCGTTCGAGCTCTGGAAGAAACACCAGACGATGCTGGTCAACGAAAACCGGCTCAACTTGGCGGATGCACGGGCCCGCCAATATCTGGCCCGTCAGATGGAACAGTTTTTCTTCGGCGGCACGGCCGATCAGCCTGCCGGTTATGTTCCACCGCAGTCCTGAGTACCCCTTGCCTCCATCGCGAGCCGCCAGATGCCGTGGGTCGGCAATTTCAGGTATATTTCGGCGGTTCCCACCCACTACCGAGATACTCGATGGCAAAACAACCTCTCAGCGACCTTCTGGCCCAACGGGCCGCACTCGAACAACAGATCGCCGACATGCAACGCGAGCAGCGCTCCGATGCGGTCGAAAAGGTCCGGGCCCTGATGTCCGAGCATGGTTTGACGGTGGCCGATATCGGCGGCCGCGGCGCCGCGGCCAAACGCGGCGGTGGTGGCAAGGTCGCGCCGAAATACCGCAATCCCGCCAGTGGCGAAACCTGGTCAGGCCGCGGGCTCAAGCCGCGCTGGCTGGCTGCGGCGCTGGATTCCGGCAAGAAACTGGAAGACTTCACCATCTGAACGCTGGGCCAGCGGGCGACGGCTGCGTCGTCGTCCGCTGCGCTGTAATTTTTGCTCGCCGCGGCGCCGCAGGGGCTCAGCCCTTGAGTTCGGCGCCGTTTTTGCGTCCGCCTCCGGTGGATCGGCTGGTAGCAAATCGAAACCCGGCCGCCGTGCGATGACCGCAGCCCGCAACCGCAGCCGGCCAACGCTCAGCCTGTCCGGTCTCAGCGCCGCCTTCGAGGCATCGCTGCGCGCACTTGCGGCAGCGTTGTGCATGTTGGCGCTGGCCGATCTGGGCGCAGCGACGCTGGGCTTCATGCCCTGGGCCGTGCTGGCGCTGCCCGCCGGCGCCACGCTGGCGACCACCTGGCGTTGGGGCGTGCCCGCATCGGCTGGCTCTGCCTGCGGCATCGGCTTGGCGGCGGTGGGCCTCGGCCTGCCACCGTCATTGGCGGGCCTGCTCGTGTTGGGAGTGGCGCTGACCAGCGCCGCCGGTTGGGCGGTGCTGCGCCTGGTGCGCTTCGACGACCGGCTGGAGCGGCCCGCCGATGTCGGCGCACTGGCGGTGGTGGTCGTCGGCGTCGTGGCCCTGCCCCTCGCCGCCATGCTCGCTGCGTGGACGGTGGCCTCGCAAGCGACAGACCCGTTCGCGGCCTGGGTCGAAGCCCTGGCCGTGATTGCCATCGGCTCGGTGGCTTCTGCAGTCGGGGTGCTTGCGCTCGACCGCAGCCTGCCCGGGGGTCGGCAATCGACACACCGGTGGCGGCGTCTGCTGACGGCTGCCGCCGGTGTGGCGGCGGTGCTGTGGCTGATGTGGTTCGCGCGAGACGCGAAGCCGCCCTGGCCGACGATGGTTTCGATGCTGCCCCATCTGTTGGTCGTGACCCTGGCGCTGCGCGGGCAACTGACGCTGGCCACCTGGGGGCTGATCGCGGCCACCCTGCTGATGGCCCGAGGACCCACCAGCACCGCGGTGTGGCCAGTGCCGCCGCAGGGTGGTGCCGAGCTGGCAGCGTTGGCAGCCTCGGCGCTGTTGCTGATGCTGCTCTCGCATGCCGCGATGGTGTCCTGGCGCGGTCGCGCCCAGCGCTGGGAATGGGCGCTGGACGGGACCGGCATGGGCGTGGCGGACTGGCATCTGCGGCGCGAAGAAACGTTCGCCTCGACCGCCTGGTGCGCGCTGGTCGGTGACACCCAACCTGCGTGGTCTCCAGTGCGCTGGCAGGCTCAGGTCCATCCCGAAGACCAGGCGGAACTGGTCGACGCGATTCGGGCGTTGACTGCCGGTGACGTCGGTCGGCGGCGGGTCGAACTGCGGCTGCCGCACGCTGGATCGGTGAACGGCAGCAGCCTGACCAAGCACTCGCGACCCGAGGATTGGCATTGGGCAGAGGCCACCCTGATGGTGATCGAGCGCGACAGCGTGGGCCAGCCGGTGAGGCTGTTGGCGACGCTGTCGGATGTGCAGGAGCGACGCGCGGCGCAGGAACGCCAGTTGATGTCGGTGAGCTTGTTTCAGCACCTTCACGAGGGCCTGCTGATCACCGACCCGGACCTGCGCGCACTCGACGCCAATCCGGCGTACACCCAGATCCTGGGCGTGCCGCGCGACGAGCTGCTGGGCACCGTGCCTTCCCTGCTGCAGCCGGTTCCCGATGACCCATTGGCCCGCGAGCAACGAGCATCGATGTGGGCCGGCCTGGCGAGTCAGGGCAGCTGGCGCGGAGAGTTGCTGGAGCGGCGTCGCAACGGCGAGCCGTGCACCCTGCAGGCCACGATCTCGGTGGTTCGCGGTCCGGTTGGCGACCTTCGCTACCACGTGCTGGTGATCTCCGATATCTCCGAGCAGCGCACCCAACGCGAGCAACTGGTGCGACAGGCACACTACGACGAGCTGACCCGCCTGCCCAACCGCGCGCACCTGTCCAAATTGCTCGATGACGCGATGGCCAGCGCCGACCGCAACGGCACCCTGCTGGTGGTCTGCTATCTCGACCTGGACCGCTTCAAACCCATCAACGACCGCTTCGGCCATGCCGCCGGCGACCGCCTGCTGGGCGAACTGGCCGGTCGGCTGCGCAGCGCGCTTCGCAGCCGCACGAACTCGACCGATTCCGCAGCCCGCCTGGGCGGCGACGAGTTCGTGTTGCTGCTGTTCGCGGAAACGATGGACGAAGGACGCCTGGC
>JBDSMV010000478.1:0-3750 GCA_039915715.1 Rubrivivax sp.
CGCGCCCGGGCGCCGAAACCGGGGTCGGCGAACAACCGCTGCAGCAGCGGCGCGGGGTCGGGCGGCGCGCGGCCAGGCTCGGAACGCTGGCGTGGCAGCACCAGGCCGATGCCCGCCTGCTGCACCCGCCGCGCCACCATGGCCTGTTCGTCCTGGCTCGGCACCACCAGTTGCGGCTTGCCGGCCAGCAATGCCGCCGAAGCCGTGCCCATGCTGGCATGCGACACCACCAGGTCGGCATCGCGCACGGCGGCATCCATCGACACCGGCTCGGCTTCGAAGTGGAGGCCCGGGCCGCCGAGCCGGGTGGCGGCTTGCGGCGACAGGCCCTTGGCATGCACCAGTGCTGTCGCGCTCTGGCGCCTGAGCGCCGCCATCAGCGGGTTGAAGGCTGCGTGCTCCGGCGACAGGTAGACGAACACCCGGCGCCCCGGCGCGGCACCGGCAGGGGAGCTTGGCCATTGCGGCGCCACCCCCACGTCGCCGATGTACGCCAGGCCCATGCGCACGGCATCGGGCGCATAGCCGTCGTAGTGGTCGAGTTCGGGCACCGACGCCAGCACCGGCACGGCGCTGTCGAACACATCGGGCAGCCGCTGCAGCGGCGCGGCGCCCAGGCGTTCCAGCGCCCGGTTCACATGCGGCAGCACCAGCGCGTCGTAGCCCGCGCAGCGCGCGCCTTCGGTCGGGTCGTCCTGCAGCATCGGCGGAAACACGGTTCCGGGCGGCGGGACCTCGAAGCTGTTGCCCACCAGCACCACCGGCAGGCCGATGCTGCGTGCGGCCAGCACCGCGGTGGGCGAGTGGTCGCACACCAGCAGATCGGGGCGGGCCAGCGCGATCGCATCGCGCCAGGCTGTGACCAGGCCGCACAAGCCGCCGCTGTCCATCCACCCGGCGGCCGCCAGCACGGCCGCGTAGTTGGCCAGACGCGGCGGGTTGGCCAGACGCGGCAACCAGATCGGTGCCTGGCCCATCGCGAAGCCGTCCGCGCTGACGCGGCTGTGCGCGCGCGACAGGTCGCGCAACAGGAAGCGCACCTCGTGGCCCTGCTCGCGCAAGCCCCGGGCGCACACCAGCAGGCGGTCGATGTGGCCCATGTTGGCGCCCATCTCCCAGATCAACAGGATGCGCATCGGCGGTGCTCGGTTCGAGAAAAGGAGCCTGGACGCCAGCAGCGGCGCGTCGGCTGCGGGCATCGCGGGCACCACGCTCGCCAACAATTTTCAGGGCGTGGCCGCCAGCAACAGTTCGGCCGACCAGCCCACCGGCAACGCCAGCGGCAGCTCGTTCGCCAATGGCAACGGTGCCTATGCGGTCGGCAGCAATGCCACCGGGGTGGCCGCCGCCAACGCCCACGCGCAGTTCGTCTACACGCTGACCAACACCAGCGGCTTCGCGCAGGCCTACACGATGAGCTTCCACATCTATGGCGGAAGCATTGGCGCCAGCCTGCTCAGCGGCGCGTCGCTGACCGGTATCGAGAACCTCAGCACGATGTACTCGGCCACCATCAAGGTCGGCGGCAACCTGGTCTTCAATTCCAGCGCCATGATCGAGCGCACCGCCGCCGGCGTCGCCTTCAGCAAGTCCGGCACCGACCTGGCGCCAGGCAACAACGGCAGCAGCGGCTTCTACAGCTGGGGTTCCGGCGACTACATGGCCGACCTGGGCATCCTGGGCGCCGGTGAGTCGATCTCGATCCTGGCCGAGGTCGACGACAGGGTCTCGTCCAACGTCGGCACCTACGACTTCAACGGGGGTGGCGGTTATGGCTGCTACGGTGGCTACAACACTGCAGCCCCGGTCGCCAACGCCACCGGCGCAGTGAACCAGGCGCGGGCGCCCAGGGGCACCCTGGGCACTCAGCAGCAGTGCTACAAGGGCAGCGCCCGCGCCTTCTACGGCGACCCGATCGACATCAACGGCCAGCCCACCGCGATGCCGCCCACCGACGTCACCTTCAACGGCGTGCCGGTGCCCAACGGCACCGTGCCAGAGCCCGGCAGCCTGGCCCTGGCGGGCCTCGCATTGCTGGGGGTCGCAGCCATCGGACGCAGGCGTTCACGATTGGCCTGAAGACAGCGCGTGAACGCAGACAGCGGCTGAAGCCGACTCCGTGCAGGCCCGCCAGCGCGGGCAGTTCCGGATGGGTTCGGGTGGCGCTGCCGGCTAGAGTCAGTGGCCCCCTGCTCCACGGAGACCGACTTGAAACGCAGAACCCTCCTGACCCATGCCGGCGCCGCCATCCTGGCCGCGCCGGCGTTCCTGCATGCGCAGACGATCGAGAAGCCCAAGCTGACGATCGCCGTCGGCGGCAAGAACCTGCTGTATTACCTGCCGCTGACGATTGCCGAGCAGCGCGGGTACTTCAAGGACGAGGGCCTCGAGGTCTCGATCGTCGACTTCGCCGGTGGCTCGCGTGCGTTGCAGGCGGTCGTCGGTGGCAGCGCCGATGTCGTGTCGGGCGCGTTCGAGCACACCGTCAACATGCAGTTCAAGGGCCAGCCGATGCGCGCCTTCGTGCTGCAGGGCCGGGCACCGCAGATCGTGCTGGGCGTCAACCCGAAGACCATGCCCAACTACAAGGGCATCGCCGACCTGAAGGGCAAGAAGGTCGGTGTCACGGCACCGGGCTCGTCGACCAACGTGATGCTGAACTACCTGCTGGCACAGGCGGGTCTGAAGCCCACCGATGTCAGCGTGATCGGAGTCGGCGCGTCGCAGGGCGCGGTGGCCGCGATGCGGTCCGGGCAGATCGACGCCATCAGCAACCTCGACCCGGTGATCACGCTGCTGCAGCGCAGCGGCGACCTGAAGATCGTCGCCGACACGCGGGTGGTGGCCGACTCCGACAAGATCTTCGGCGGGCCGATGCTGGCCGCCTGCCTGTATGCGCCGCAGCCGTTCATCGACAAGCACCCGGCGACTGTGCAAGCGCTCGCGAATGCCATCGTGCGAGCCGACAAGTGGCTGCAGGGCGCCGGACCGGGCGACATCATCAAGACCGTGCCCGAGAGTTATCTGCTGGGCGACCGAGCGGTCTACATCGACGCTTTCCTGGCTGGCAAGGGCGCCCTGTCGCGCGACGGCCTGTTCCCTGAAGGCGGACCCAAAACGGCCCTGAGCGCACTCGCCAGCGTCGACCCCGCCATCGGCGAAGCCAAGCTGGACCTGGACGCGGTCTATACCAACGAGTTCGCGAAGAAGGCCAACGCCAAGTATCCGAAGGGATGACGGCCGCTGTCGCGGCGCTGCATTCGACGGTGCTCTCGCCTGCGCTGGCGCTGCAAGACGTGGCCTGCACCTTCGTCGACAAGGACAACCCGGCTCAGCGGTACACCGCCGTGCGCGATGTGACCCTGCAGGTCGGTGCCGGCGAATTTGTCTCGGTGGTCGGCCCCACGGGTTGCGGCAAGAGCACGCTCCTGAACGTGGCGGCCGGGTTGCTGCAGCCGTCCACCGGCACCGTGCAGGTGTTCGGCCAGCCGCTGGTGGGCATCAATTCGCGCGCCGGCTACATGTTTCAGGCCGAAAGCCTGATGCCGTGGCGCACGGCGCTCGGCAATGTGATGGCCGGGCTCGAGTTTCGCGGGGCACTGTCGGTGGCCGAATGCCGCGCGCAGGGCGACGCCTGGCTGCGCCGCGTCGGTCTCGGTGCCTTCGGCGACCGCTACCCGCACCAGTTGTCGGGCGGCATGCGCAAACGCGCTAACCTGGCGCAGACCCTGGTGCTGGACCCGGACATCA
>JBDSMV010000093.1:0-2968 GCA_039915715.1 Rubrivivax sp.
CGCCAGACCGCCATGGAATTGATCACGAAAGCCACGTCACGCAGTTCGCTGAACTCGCGCGGGTGGAAACCGAATCGCCAGCGTGCCAGGCCCATGTAGCGCCCGCGCATGGCCGTCGCGCGGTCGCGGTAGGCGGGGCTGACGGCAGCGGTGGCGGGATCGGCCAGCGCGTCGAGCCCGGTGTGCGGCTGTTCTGCGTTGTCCACCAGCACCACGGTGCGCAGCTGGGCACGCAACAGGGCCAGCGTGGTGGCGATGTGCCGGATGTCCTTGTAGACCACCACCACCGCAGCGGTACTGCCAGCGATGATGGGCGGGGGGTTCACGGCCCCGCCTCCCCCAGTATCACAACCGGTTGATCGTGGCGGCGGCCGTGAGGCCCAGGTTGCCGAGCAGGGTCTGGCGGAAGATCCCGGTGCGCTTCAAGCCCACCAGGCGCCGCGCCAGCGGGCTTCGGCGAGCTTCGACGAAGTCGGCCAGGACCTGCTGGTTATCGGTCGTCATCAAATGCTGCACCCGCATCAACGCGCGCACGTTGGCGTCGACCCAGGTCTTGAAGCGGCCCTGCAGCAGCAGCCGGGCGCGGGTCACATGGGCCGACAGCGTCTGGTTCGACCCGAACTGGTTGTTCGAATGCTGGCGGTAGCGCACGGTGGGGTGCGGGTCGTAGTGCACCTTGCCGCCGCAGCCGGTGACCAGCATGTAGGCCCACCAGTCGTGGGTGATGGCTTCGACGGTTTCACCAGCCTGGCGCAGCAGGTCGCGCGCGGCGCGGTTGAAGACCATGGTGTTGCCGCCGGCCACGCTTTACACCAGCGCGTTGCGAAAGCTGGGCGCCTTGGTGAACAACGCTGAATAGCCCAGGTGTTGGTTGCGTGCGTCGACCAGCAGCGTTCGTGACCCGTAAAGCGCGGGAACGTCTTCGGGAATCGTCTGCAGCCAGGCCACCGCGCGTTCCAGCTTGTCGGCTTCCCAGATGTCGTCCTGGTCGGCGTAGGCGAAGTGGTCGGCGTCGATGTCGGCGCGGCAGGTCAGCGACAAAAAATTGGCGGTCGAACCGACCGCCGGCCCTTCATGGATGGACAACCGGTCGCTGCCCCAATGGGACTGGTAATACTCGAGAATGGCGTGTGTGTGGTCGTCGGATCCGTCGTCGGAAGCCCAGATGGCCCACGACGGATGACCCTGGATGGCAATCGAATTCAGCTGGTGCGCCAGGAAGTGCTGCGCCTGCATGGTGCACAGCAAGATGGCAACTTTGGGCGTTGCCGGGTGCGGGCGGTGCAGCAGTGTCTTCAGCGACACCAGCGGAATCACACGCCGGAATTCTTCCCAGGGCGACAGCAGGCTGTCAACGATCGAGCTGCGTGATTGCACCTTCCGTGCAACCGTACCGGTATTCGCCATGGATCTCTTTTCTTCTTTCAGCAGAACGCCGGAGAATTCTAGACGAGGGTTTCCCGGGGGTTGTGATGTCCGTCACCAGGGTGTTGGATAATCCTGCGGTGAATGAAACAACCCTGACAGAAGACGCTGCGGCGATTCCGACCCCGGCCGAGACGACTTTCGATACCCTCGAACTCGATCCGAAACTGCTGCGCGCCGTGTTGGATTCCGGCTATACCGCCCTGACGCCGATCCAGGCCAAAGCGATTCCGATCGTGCTGGCAGGGCGCGACGTGATGGGTGCCGCGCAGACCGGCACCGGCAAAACGGCGGCCTTTACGCTGCCGCTTCTGCAAAAGATGTTGCGGCATGAAACAGCGAGCATGTCGCCGGCCCGCCACCCGGTGCGAGCTTTGGTACTGGCCCCCACGCGCGAATTGGCCGACCAGGTCGCCGACAACGTCAAGAAGTACGCCAAGTACACACAACTGCGGTCAACCGTGGTGTTCGGCGGCATCGACATCAAGCCGCAGACCTTGCAGCTGAAGGCCGGGGTCGAGGTATTGATCGCCACCCCGGGGCGGCTGCTCGACCACATCGAAGCCAAGAACGCGATCCTGAACCAGGTCGAGTATGTGGTGCTGGACGAAGCCGACCGCATGCTCGACATCGGCTTCCTGCCCGACCTGCAACGCATCCTGTCGTACCTGCCCAAGACGCGGCAGACGCTGCTGTTCTCGGCGACCTTCTCACCCGAAATCCGGCGACTGGCCAACAGCTACCTGCAAGACCCGGTGACGGTTGAGGTGGCGCGCGCCAACGCCACCGCCACCAATGTCGAACAGCGCTTTTACAGTGTCACTGACGACGACAAGCGCGCCGTGGTGCGCCAGTTGTTGAAAAGCCGCGAACTGTCGCAGGCGCTCATCTTCGTCAATTCGAAGCTGGGCGCGGCGCGGTTGGCCCGCTCGTTCGAACGTGACGGGCTGCGCACCGCCGCATTGCACGGCGACAAGAGTCAGGACGAGCGGCTGAAGTCGTTGGCTGCATTCAAAGCTTGCGAGGTCGACCTGCTGGTGGCGACCGACGTGGCCGCTCGCGGCCTCGACATCGCCGACCTTCCGGCGGTCTTCAACTTCGACGTGCCCTTCAATGCCGAGGACTACGTGCACCGCATCGGTCGCACCGGCCGGGCCGGTGCTTCGGGGCTGGCTGTCACGCTGGTCACGCGCGACGACGCAAGGCTGGTGTCCGACATCGAGAAGCTGATCAAGAAGCAGCTGGAGATCGAAGCGTTCGAGCTCGAGGACACCCGCCCACGTCGCCCACCATCGCGGCGCGAGGCCGAGCCCTATCGAAGCCAAGCTCGGGAAGAAGCCGTCGCCGAGCGGCCTGCGGCCGCGCCGCGCCGCGCACCGGCGCCGAACCGCGACCCGTTCTTCGACCAGCCCTACGAGCCCGACAACGCGTCCACGCCGGAATGGGAGCAGAAGGCCAAGGCCGCCGCGGCGGTCGCCCCTGCTGGTTCGCGCGGTCTGTCGCCGAACATTCGGTCCAAGCGAAAGGTGGCCGCGCTCCTGGG
>JBDSMV010000105.1:0-6433 GCA_039915715.1 Rubrivivax sp.
CCGAGGTGCTGCAGACCATCGCTGCCGATCCCAAGCACCTGGGCGCGCGCATCGGCGCCACGCTGGTGCTGCACACCTGGGGCTCGGCGCTGACGCACCACCCGCATGTGCACGGCATCGTGCCTGGCGGTGGGCTGTCCAGCGACGGCACGAACTGGGTGGCGTGCCGGCCGGGGTTCTTCCTGTCGGTGCGGGTGCTGCAGCGATTGTTCAGGCGGCGCTTCCTGGAGGAACTCCAACGCCGGCACCAGGCGGGTCGGCTGCAGTTCTTCGGTGAACATTCCGCGCTGGTGGACGCCACGGCGTTCAAGCGCTGGCTCGCGCCGCTGCGCAAGATCGAGTGGGTGGTCTACGCCAAGCGTCCCTTCGCCGGTCCAGCAGCGGTGCTGGCGTACTTGTCGCGCTACACGCACCGCGTGGCCATCTCCAACAGTCGGCTGCTCGCGATGGACGAGCGCGGGGTGACCTTCCGCTGGAAGGACTACCGCGTCAAGAAGGGCGCCGTAGTTGGTGCGAGCGGCCAGACGCGCCACAAGGCCATGACGCTGGCGCCTGAGGAGTTCATGCGTCGCTTCCTCCTGCACGTGCTGCCCGGCAGGTTCCACCGCATCCGCCACTACGGGCTGCTGGCCAACGGCAGCCGCAAGGCCAGCCTGGCGCTCGCGCGCGAGTTGTTGAACGCGCCCAAGCCAGAGCCGGCGGCCAGCGACGGCGAAGACGCGGGAGTCAAGCCGCCGACCTTCGTCTGTCGCCACTGCGGTCGCGCGCTGCTCATCGTGCAGACCTTCACCCGCGGCCAATCGATCCGCGCACCACCACAGCCAGGGCAATGAACGCTGACTTCGACACGCCACACGGTTGCCGGCACTGCTCGATGGAGCCGTCGGCCAGGCGGTGCTGCGCCGCTGGCGGCCAACACGGCAATTCCCGGCCTGCAAACTCCTCGCAAACGACTACACACGACGCTGCGATCGTTAGCGGCAATGGCCCCGAGCGCTCGCACCCTCCGATGGCCGACGCATTTACCGGCTTCGGCGCACGCAATCGCCATAGACCGCGCGGTTGAGCACCACCGCGGCATGCCCCGCGGTTTCCTCCCCCGAGGCTTGTCCGACAACTGCCCTCAGGTCGGTGCAGCCCGTGGCATCGCGGCGTGTGCGGGCAGGTGTCCGACAACCCTAAACAAAAGTGGAACTGGGCCCACCGCAATGGGCGTTCGAAATTGCAACTTGTCGCGCTGCACGCTCGATCGGAAAGCCTGCCGCTGCCGCTCAGCTTTCTTGCTCCGCCTGATCGTGGTGCTGAACGAAAAGCTGCTGGAGGTGATGGGCTTCGAAGACGTCAAGACCGTGATGAGCGGCCTGGCAACGCGATGATGGGCACGGCAGTGGCCGGTGGCCCGGACCGTGCCACCAAGGCAGCCGACTTGGCGGTGGCGTGCCCGCTGCTGGAAGGGATCGACCTGAGCGGCGCGCGCAGGTCTGAAGGAGCGTGTGCTGGTGCTGATCGCGGCCAGCAAGGCCACGTTCCGGCTGGCCGAAAGCCCGAAATTTCAAACCCGGCGATGAACACCATCCGCCGTTATGGTGCGCAGCAGGGCCAGGAGCCGAGCCGCGGCGTGACGCTCCTGAAAGCGGTGCAGCACGCGCCGATGCTGCGCACCGGCACGCATGATGCGTTGCCGGTGCGGGACGACGCGATCGGCGGGGCCGGCGAGCGCAGCGTGATGTCGCCGCCGCAGTCTTCAGGAACAAGCCATGAGCAAGCTCTCAGGCAGGGTCGCCATCGTCACCGGTTCATCCAAGGGCATCGGTGCCGGCATTGCCGAGCGTTTGTCGGCCGACGGCGCCTCGGTCGTGGTCAACTGTTCGCGCAGCGCCGCTACTGTTCGACCAAGGGTGCGGTCGACGCACTGACACGTACGCTCGGCATGGAACTCGGTCCGCGCCGGATTCGTGTGGTGGGCATTGCGCCAGGATTCGTCGCGACCGAAGGCAATGCCGAGTCCGCAAAGGACATGACCGGCTTCCTGGTCGGGAAGAGGCCGCTCGGTCGGGTCGGGATGCCGATGGACATCGCCGCCGCGATCGCCTTCGCGGTGTCCGACGAGGCGGGATGGATTACCGGAACGACCATCGACGTGTCGGGTGGCACGGTGTTCTAGAACCGATGCAACCGGGACCGGTTCGATGGTTGAAAGGGCTCGATCAGAACGGGCCGCCGCCGCGCTTCGGATCGATCCGAGGATGCCGTGCCGTCACTGCCGATGCCATTGCGCCCGGTCTTCGGTGGCCGCAACGCAGTCACCTGCAGCGCGCGATTGCGGGTCCGTCAGCCGCCTGACGACTTTCGCGGTCAGCTGCGCAGGGGTGTCGCCGGCTTCGGCGGCGTGGTCCTCGTCGGCATCGCGAAAGCGCGCGGCGATGCGCTGGATCTCGGCTTCGACGCGGAAGAAGGCGTCCAGCACCGTGGGGTCGAAGGTGCCACCTCTCAGCTCGCGCATCATCGCCGTGGCCACGGCATGCGGGAACGGTTCCTTGTAGCAGCGGCGGCTGATGAGGGCGTCATAGATGTCGGCCACGGCCATGATGCGGCCAGCCAGTGGAATCGCTTCGCCGGCCAGCCCCGACGGGTAGCCGCTGCCGTCCCACTTTTCGTGGTGGGTGGCAGCGATCTCACCGGCCACCACCAGGAAGTTGTCGCCAGCGATGTGCCCGGCGGTGTTGGCCATGATCTGGCGGCCCAACCCGGCATGGGTCTTCATCAGCACCATCTCCTCAGGCGTCAGGCGCCCCGGCTTGAGCAGGATGTGGTCCGGGATGCCGACCTTGCCGATGTCATGCAGCGGGGCCGACAGGAACAGCAGCTCGATGTATTCGGTGTTCAGCGTCTGCAGATGGTGGCCGCTGCGGCGCAGCTCGAGCGCAACCGCGCGCACGTAATGCTGGGTGCGCTTGATGTGGGCCCCGGTTTCGGGGTCGCGCGTTTCCGCCACGGCGGCCATCGATTCCATCGTTACCTGGCGCGCGGTGGCCAGGTGCGCCATGAAGCGCGCGGCACGCTGGCGCTCGACCGTGAAGCGAACCATGAAGCCCACCGGCACCAGCGCCAGCACCAGTGCCAGCGGCGCTCCGGGCGACACGAACAAACCCGAAGCCATGAAGAGCCCCAGGCTGGCGCCGCCCAACAGCAGCGCCAGCCCGCCGGCCCCCGCCAGCATCACGCCCGCGCCGACGCCGCTGGTAAACAGCGCGGCCACGGTCGCGCCCACTCCCAGGCAGGCAACGAAGGCCACACCGCCGGCCCAGCGGGGGTGTTCGACGAAGCGGTTGCCCAGCATGTTTCCGACCGCAACCGCATGGATCTTCAAGCCCGGGAAGCGCGCATCGACCGCCGTGGCATGGATGTCGTTGATGCCTGCTGCCGTGGAGCCGATGAAGACAACGCGGTCGCGGAAGAAGGCCGGGTCGACGCGTCCGTTCAGCACCTCCAGCGCCGGAACCGAGGCGTAGGTCTCACTGGCGCCTTCGAAACGCAGCGTGGCCTGCCCGCGCGCATCGACCGGCACGCGTTGGCTGCCGAATTGGATCGACGCGCCATGGGGCCCGCTGAACACCGCTGCGCTGGCTGCCCCGGCGGCACGCATCGCCGTCGCCAGCGACAGGCTGGGCGTGACCGACTCGCCATGCCGGATCAGCATCGGCAGCCGCCGCAGGGTGCCGTCGCGGTCGAGGCGGTTGTTGACGAAGCCGCTGCTGCGGGTGCCGGCGGCGATCAGCGGCGCGCTGTCCATCAACCCGCTGGCAATGGGCAGGTCGGGCAGCTGCTGGCCGCCCTCGATGGTCAGGCCGGAGTCGCCTGCGGGCGTGGGGCGGCCGTCGGCCCGGCGCGTGACATGGTCGAAGTAGTAGTAGTGCGAGCCCACCACCGCAGTGCGGGCCATCACGCTGGCGAGGAAGCCGTCGTTGTCGAGCAGCCCTGCAGGAACCCCGCTGAACTGCATGTCGATGCCGAAGTCGTTCTTGAAGGTCTGCTGGATGTTGGCGAGCGACGACCGGTCGGCTTCTGGGAACAGGATGTCAAGCCCGATGGCTGCCGGCTGGGCCGCTGCCACGCGCTGGATCAGCGCCGCGACGCGGTAGCGCGGCCACGGCCACTGGCCGACCGCGGCCAGGCTCACCTCATCGATGTCGACCACAGCGGTGCGTTGGGCTCCGTGGCCACCGCCGCCTCCATCCCCACCGTCGCTGGAGCTTTCGGGTGCCGGCAGGGTGTGCAACAGCGTCTGGTCGAGCAGCCAGGCGTCGAGCGATGCCAGCGGGGCAGCCCCCCACCATCCTGCGCCACCAAGGGTCAGCGCCAGCACCAGGGCCAGGCCGCCGATCAGCCGACGTTCACGACGCCCCGGCGGACTTGTGCCCGAGGTTTGCTTGGAAAACAGGGCCGCGCTCGACGCGGTGCTGTTGGAAGGATCAGGCGACATCGCGGCAGTCAGAGGATCTGGATTTCGGCGCGGCGGTTGCGCGGCTCGGCGGCACCCGGGGCGGTCGGCACCAGCGGCGACTTGTCGCCAAAGAACTGGACCGTGGTCGGCTCCAGTTCAGCATCGTGGCTGCGCAGCAGGTCAGCCACCACACGGGCCCGCTCGGCCGACAAACTCAGGTTGCGGGCGCCCGTGCCCGAACTGTCGGCATGACCGAAGACGGTGATCTCGGTGGGTTTGCGTTCACGCGCGACGCGCAGAACCTCGGGCAATTGCGCTTTCGATGCCTCGGTGAGCACGGTCCTGTCGAGCAGGAAATAGAGCGTGAAGCTGCGTGGCGGCGAAGGCTCGGCCTGCAGCAGCGCGGCATGCTCGGCCCGCACCGCATCGATGCTGCCGGTTGCCGGGCGCGAGGGCGCCGACACCATGGCTGCCCCTGACCCTGTCACCGCAGTGCTGCTGTAGGCGACATCGAGCTGTTGCGTGACACCGCCCGCGGTGAGCCGCACCACGCCGACCACACCATCGGCATCGGGCAGCAGGGTCACGGTGGTGGTGGGCTTCGGCGCTGGCGGCGGTGGGCTGGCGCAGCCCGCGAGCGTGACGCTCAGCGCCAGCGCCACCGTTGCCGCCATCAGGCGCGCCAACCGGGCGGCTTCAGGGTGCCAGAAGCGGGGGTGCATCGACATCACGCATCCCCCAGATCAGTCGGCCTGAATGATGAAACGGGTGCCCCTCACGCCGACCGTGGCGGTGGGGGACTCCAGCCGCACCGCATCGGGCGCCAGCTTGCCGATGCGGCCCGACGCATAGATGGCACTGCCCTTGTCGAGATAGACATCGAAGGCATAGCGCGCGTCCTTGGGCTCGAAGACATAGTCGCGCACCTGAATCCGGGTGGCCGGCCCCACGGTCAGCAACGTGCCGTCCTTGAACACGATGCCGGCAGCCGCGCCGCTGGCCGCTTCGATCCGGTCTGAGACGAACAGCGGCGCACCGGCGGTGGCCCGCACCGATCCGCCGACGCGCTCGATCGTCACCACGCCGCTGACGTTCTTCAGCAGTCCCACCGATTCCACGGGCGTCTCGGCGGCGCTGATACCGCCAGCCATTCCCAAGACCATCGCGGTCGCCCCCAGCCAGCGAATCACGTTCGTGTGCAGCATGCCGATCCACTCCCTAAAGGCGACACCAAACGGTCGCCAACCTGTGGTCATCGGCTGCTGACCGACCGAACTGAAACGCTCGCGTATCAAGCTTTGCGCGTGGTGGGGTGATTTCGCCCGGGAAAAGCGCCGCGATTGCGGCCTGCCAGAAGCTGTCGACGTCCTGATTGGCATCTGCAGCGGCAACTCTCGCACCGCCGGCATCTTGCCGCTGCTGACCGATCCGGCTAGCCATGGCCTGCCGGGATTCCGGTCGTTCGACGCCGTCGTTCCGTCGCTGCCCGGCTTCGGTTCTTCGCCCGCGCCGACTCAGCCGGGGACGAACATCTGCACGGTCGCGGCGCTTTGGCACGCGTTAATGCTGGTCGAACGCGTGTTCGACGGCGCGCCGCCGGGCTGGAGCAGCCACGGGCCCTCGCGCAAGACACCCACGAGGCATTCACCGCCTTGCGTTGGCCGTGGACGTTGGCTCCCAGTTGGGCCGATGCCGCCCCCGCAAGTCCATTCGGGACGCTCTGGAATGAGACATCCACGACCGTCGAGTCAGCTGCCGCTGTAGCCTGCGGGCCCTACACCGCGTCGAGGCAATGCACCACGCGACTCCTGCCCGCGCGCTTGGCCGCGTACATCGCGTTGTCGGCCAACTGCAGCAGGCGCAGGGCCTGCGTCGCGTCGTGCGGCGCGAGTGCGTAGCCGATGCTGGCCGACACCGACTGCGCGGCCGGACATGTCACAGCGCAGGCGCGTACCGCGTCGAGCAGATGCGCCGCCAGCTTGTGCGCGC
>JBDSMV010000136.1:0-6129 GCA_039915715.1 Rubrivivax sp.
GCGTGCGCTGGCCCACCTGCAAAGCCTGCGCGCCCACAGCGGCTGTCTCGGGCCGCTGCATCTGCGTCTGCTGCAGGTGCTGCCGACGCATGCCGGCTTCGGTTCGGGCACCCAGCTCGCGCTGGCGTTGGGCCGCGCGTTCTGCCGCTGCCACGCGATCGAGGTCGAGACAGCGACGATCGCGCAGTGGCTGTCCCGCGGGCGCCGCTCGGGCATCGGTATCTCCGGCTTCGATCTGGGCGGACTGCTGCTCGACGGTGGGCCCGGGAAAAACAACGGCGTCGCGCCGCTGCTGTCGCGATTGGCGCTGCCCGACGCATGGCGCGTGCTGGTGGTGCAGGACCCGACTCGACAGGGACTCTCAGGGGCACGCGAACTGCAGGCCATCGGCACGCTGCCGCCGATGCCACAGGACGCCGCTGCCGACCTCTGCCACCAGGTCCTGATGCGGCTGCTGCCAGGCGCCGCCGACGCCGATTTCGAGGCTTTCGCCGCAGGTTTGAATCGGATGCAGCGGCTGTTGGGCGCACATTTCGCGGCGGCGCAGGGCGGGTCGGCCTACACCAGTGCTGCGGTGGGCCAACTGCTGCAGTGGCTCGCGGAGGCCTACCCCGGACAGGTCGCCGTGGGTCAGAGTTCGTGGGGCCCGACCGGTTTTGCAGTCGTTCCCGATGCGGCCACGGCCCAGGCGCTGGTGCAGACAGCGCAAGCCGCGGGTTTGCTGCAGCCGGATTTGCTGTTAAAGGTGGTTCGGCCGCGCAACCACGGCGCACTGATTGATCCCTGAGGACCGCCGACGATCACCGACCGTTCAATGGAGTTGCCATGGACCGCCCCTACGTACTGCACATCTTCACACCCGGCTCCCGGGCCAGCCCTTTCGACGTCAACATGGCTGCCGACGCCGGCTGGCAGATCATCGTGCCTTATCCCGATGTGGGGCTCGAAGAAATCGAAGCGATGACGCAAGACACGATTTTCTCGCGCGGCCTCAAAGGCGTGGCACGCACCGGCGTCTTCATCGGCGGGCGCGACGCGCTAATGGCCGATGCGATGCTCGACCGCGCCAGGCGCTCGATGTTCAAGCCCTTCGTGGTGTCGTTGATGGCCGATCCAAGCGGCGCCTACACCACCGCCGCCGCGATGGTGGCGCGGGTCGACGCGGCGCTGATCGACCAGCATGGTGGGGGGCTCGCAGGCCGCAGCGTGGTGGTGCTGGGTGGGCTCGGTCCGGTGGGGCGGGTCGCCGGTGTGCTGGCGGCGCGGCTGGGTGCGCGGGTGGCCCTGTCCAGCCGCGGCGGGCAGGCAGCGGCCGAAGCCGGCGCCCGGCAAACCGGCGAACGCTTCGGGGTCGAATTGCATGGTGCCTCGGGAGCCGACGCCGCCGCGTTGCGCGCTTCGATCGCCGATGCCGAAGTGGTGCTGGCCTGCGCTGCGGCTGGTGTGCAGGTGCTGACAGCAGACGACCTGGCCGGTGCCAAGCGTCTACGGGTGGCGGCCGATCTGAACGCCGTGGCACCCGCCGGCATCGCCGGCATCGGGGTGATGGACGATGGCGCCCCGCTGGTCGGCACCCGAGCGATCGGCATCGGCGCGCTGGCGGTCGGCAACATCAAGTACCAGACCCAGCACCGGCTGCTGCTGCAACTGCGCGATTCGGAAAAGCCGCAGGTGCTGGGTCTGGTCGAGGCCTTCGAGATGGCGCGCAGCGTCGTCGCCGAGCAGGCCGCTTGAGGCACGCAGGGCAGAGATGGCGCGCCTGGCTCTGGCCGGCCTGACGGTGCGCTCGCTGGCCGAGCGTGCAGTGGCCGACGGCCACCTGCCGCTGGCACTCGACTGCTTCGGCGACGCCGACACCTTGGCCTGTGCCGAACGCTGGATCGACATCGGGGCTGCCAACGGATTGCGCATCGACGGCCAGCGCTTGCTGGCGGCGTTGTCCATCCTGGCAGATACAGGCGAGCTGCTGGGCTGGATCGCTGCCAGCGGCTTTGAAGACCAACCCGAACTGCTGGCCGCCGGCGCAGCGCTGTTGCCCCTGATCGGCGCCGCTGCCTCAGACGTCGCGCGGGTGCGGGATCCCGCGGGCTTCTTCGACTTTCTGGATGCACACGGTGTCGCCCACCCGCCGGTCTGCTTCGCGGCGGCAGCTGCCGGGCCCGGGGTTTGGCTGCGCAAGAGCGCCGGTGGTTGTGGCGGCTTGCACATCCGCCGTTTCGAATCCGGTGCGGCGCTGGGACCGGGCGAGTACCTGCAGTGCGAAATCGAGGGCGTGCCGATGTCGGCGACCTTCGTAGCCAACGGGCGTGACGCCGTGCTGTTCGGGTTCAACCGGCTGCTGGTGCGGCCGATGGGCGAGCGGCCCCATGTCTACTGCGGTGCGATCGGCCCGGTCGCGCTGGCCGCGCCGCTGCGCCAGCAATTGCAACGCCTGCTGCGGGCCGCCAGTGCCGGCTTCGGCCTGCGGGGGCTCGGCAGCCTGGATTTCCTGCTCGACCCTGGCGGGTGCTTGCAGGTGCTGGAACTCAATGCGCGGCCGTCGGCCACCCTTGCGCTGTACCCCGATGCCCGCCCGGTCGACTGCCACCTGCGCGCCTGCCTGCACGGCGAATTGCCGCTGGCGCCCGCTGCGCCACCGTGCTTCTCGCCGTCCTTCTCACCGCCCTCCCCACCGTTCCTCTCACCGTCCGCGCCGCCCCCCGTTCGCGGCATCGAAACCGTCCATGCCGGGCGGGACTGGACACTGGACACCGCGCGCGCGCGCTGGCTCTCTGACCAGTCGGCGGTTCACGATCTGCCGCGCGCCGGCCAGCAATTCGCCGCCGGCGACCCGGTCTGCAGCATCAGTGCCTGCGGTGCGACCGCCGCAGAGGTCGAAGCCGATTTGAGAAACCACCGCCACGCCCTGTTGACCCATCTGGAGAAAAGCTCATGAGCCATCGCCCCGCCGCTCCCCGGACCGCTGCCGCGATGGCGCTCCGATGACGCTCAGCATCAATGCCCTGGCGCAGCCGCTGGTCGAGCGGTTGATCGCCGACGCCGAAGCCTTGCGCATCCAGGTCCGCCGCGATCCCCAGGGCTGCTGCCACATCGACGCCGGTCTCGGAATGCCCGGCAGCGTCCAGGCGGGCTTGCGGATCGCCGAGATCTGCCTCGGCGGGCTGGGCCGTGTGCGGCTGCGCGGGGCCGCCGCCGCCAGCGGCTGGCCGACCTGGGTCGATGTGCGCAGCGACCAGCCGGTGCTGGCTTGTCTGGCCAGCCAGTACGCCGGCTGGAGCCTGGCCGCCACCAAGGAAGAAACCGGTGGCCGCAAGTTCCAGTCGCTCGCCTCCGGTCCGGCGCGTGCGCTGGCGGGCAAGGAAAAGCTGTACCAGGAACTCGACTACCGCGACCGTGCCGACAGCGGCGTGCTGGTGCTGGAGGTCGACCGCGAAACGCCGCAGTTCATCGTCGACAAGCTGCTGCGCGACTGCGGCCTGACAGCGCCGCAACTGACGCTGATCACCACGCCGACCACCAGTCTGGCCGGCACCACGCAGGTGGTGGCGCGGGTGCTGGAGGTGGCGCTGCACAAGGCGCACACCCTCGGCTTCGCGCTCAGCGACATCGTCGGTGGCCAGGCCGCCGCACCGCTGCCGCTGCCCTCGCCCGATGCGGTGCAGGCGATGGGCCGCACCAACGACGCGATCCTCTATGGCGGGCAGGTGCAGCTCACGGTGCGCGGTGACGACGCCGCAGCGCAGCGCCTGGCGCAGCGCCTGCCTTCGCGCAACGCGGCTGCGTTCGGAACCCCGTTTGCCGAGTTGTTCGAAAGCGCGGGCTTCGACTTCTATGCGCTGGACGCGGCCCTGTTCGCACCGGCCGAAGTCTGGGTCTGCAACATCGACAGCGGCAACACCTGGCATGCCGGCGGACTCGAGATGGCGTTGCTGCAGAAGCTGTGGCTTCGCGAAGCATGAAGGTCGCGATCTTTGCCGACGAAACCGGCTGGCACACGCGCCGGTTGCAGGCGGCACTGCGCGCGCGCGGGTCGGTCGGGCGTTGCGTCGACCTGGCGCGCTGCCATGTCGACACCACGGCCAGCGGTCACGGGCTGGTGCTGCCCGGCTTCGGCCAGGCGCTGCCGGACGCCGCGATCGTGCGCGGCATCGCCGGCGGCAGCTTCGAGCAGGTCACCAAGCGCATGACGGTGCTGCATGCCTTGCGCGATCTGGGGGTGGCGGTCTACAACGACGCGCGCGCCATCGAGCGCAGCGTCGACAAGGCCATGACCAGCCTGTTGCTGCAGGCAGCCGGCATTGCGACGCCACCGGCCTGGGCCACCGAGTCGACCAGCCATGCGCAGCAGATCGTGATGCGCGAGGGTGCCGCCGGCCATGCGCTGGTGCTCAAGCCGCTGTTCGGCTCGCAAGGCAAGGGTCTGCAGCGCGTCGGCCAGGTCGACGGCGTGCATGTGCCGCTGGCGGCTGCGCAACTGGCGGCCCCGGGCTTCGCGGGGCTCGCCTACCTGCAGCGTTATGTGCCGGCGCTGCAGACGCCGGGTTTCGACTGGCGCGTGCTGGTGATCGGCGGGCGCGCGGTGGCCGCGATGCGGCGCATCGGCAGGCACTGGATCCACAACATCGCGCAGGGGGCACAGCCGGCCGCCGCCGTGTTGACACCGGCCCTCGCCGCCCCCGCCGAAGCCGCTGCGCAGGCGCTGGCGCTGGACTATGCCGGGGTCGACCTGATGCCGCAGGCCGACGGCCGCATCGTCGTCATCGAGGTCAACGGCATCGCCGCCTGGCAGGGGCTGCAGCGCGTGTCTTCACTCGATATCGCCCGCGCGCTGGTCGACGACCTGCTGGACCGCAGGCTGCGGGCGCAGACCCGCCCGCTGCGCCTGGCATGAGAGATTCCGCGCTGCGGTTGCCAAACCCGCGCGCGGATCCGATCGGCGCTGCGGCGTCCAGCGCGATGCTGCGACCGTGACCCCCGAGCAAGCCTTCCTGCGCGCTTGCTGGCTCGACGTGGCGGTGCGCAAGCCCGGCAATGTCAGCCTCTCGGTGCCAGGCCACGGCATGCAGGCGCAGCAGTTTCTCGACAGCGCCGAGGCTGCTGCACCGCTGCTGTGTCGGGCCGGCGAGCGGGTCGGACCCCGGATCGAAGCCGCAGTCGCAGCGACCCGCGCGGCGGTGGGCCGCAACACCAACCTGGGAATCCTGCTGCTGTGCGCACCGCTGGCGCTGGCGGCCGAGCGCTGTGCAGGTGACCACCGGCCGGCTGTCTTGCGCACCAGCCTGCAGGCGACCCTGGCTGAACTCGATGTGGCCGACGCCGCCGCGGCCTACCGCGCCATCGTCGACGCCGGGCCCGGGGGCCTGGGCAGCAGCGCGGCGCAGGACGTGCACACCGCGCCCACCGTGACCCTGCGCGCCGCGATGGTGCTGGCGGCCGACCGCGACCGCATCGCGCGCCAGTACCGCGACGGCTATGCCGAAATCTTCGATCAGGCGTTGCAGTTGCTGCACTGCAACCTGCCGGGCGCCAGCACGACCCGGCAGCCCCCCGATGCGGCCACCACCGACGCGGTGCAGGCGCTCTACCTGCACTGGCTCGCGACCGGGCCCGATTCACACATTGTTCGCAAACACGGCATCGCCGTGGCACAAGCTGTCATGCACACGGCGCAGCAATGGCGCGCGCGCGGCGCCGCAGCCGCACCGCTCGATGCCGATCCGGCCTTCGCCGCCTGGGGTGCGGCGCTCGTGCGCGACGGGCTCAACCCGGGCACCAGCGCCGACCTGACCGTGGCGGCGCTGATGCTGGCCGGTGTGTTGAAACGACCTTCGCCGGTCGAATGGCACGGTTCGTGATTCTCACGACCCGCGCCGGCCACACGGCCGGAGTTCGCGGACCGTTCCGCGAAACCAACCCAGAGGAGATTTCACAGATGGCCAAGATCGATCGCATGATGATTGGAGAGTCCCTGGTCGGCGAGGGCAACGAGGTTGCGCACATCGACCTGCTGATCGGGCCGCGCGGAAGCCCTGTAGAAACGGCGTTCGCCAACGCGCTGGTGAACAACAAGGACGGTTTCACCTCGCTGCTGGCGGTGGTGGCGCCGAACCTGCTGACCAAACCGGCAAC
>JBDSMV010000175.1:0-8450 GCA_039915715.1 Rubrivivax sp.
GCCGCAGCCGCAGCCGACCGGCGGCCATCAACGCCTCCTCGCGGTCCATGCCTTCGGCTTCACGCACCCGCGCGGCGTCCAGCAGCAGGATCGCGTTCTTGGCCACCAGACCCATCAACATGATGACGCCGATGAAGCTCATCAGGTTCAGCGTGTTGCCCGTCAGCAGCAGCGCCAGCACCACGCCGATCAACGACAGCGGCAGCGACAGCATTACCGCCAGCGGCGCCGTGAATGAGCCGAACTGGATCACCAGGATCAGGTACATCAGCGCCACGCCCATCACCAGCGCAATGCCCATCTGCGTGAACACTTCCTGCTGATCGCGCGAAGCCCCAGCCAGTTCGAGCCCGAAGCCGGGCGGGTAGTCGATGGCGCGGGCCAGTTTCAGCGCATCGGCGGTGACCTCGCCGGCCGAGCGCCCTTGTACATTGGCCGCCACCGAGATCGTGCGCTTGCCGCCCGAATGCTGGATCTGCGAAGGTCCGCGCCCCATCGTCACGGTGGCGATCTGCTCCAGCGGCACCATCTGGTTGGTGCCCGCAACGGCGATCGGCAGGCGTTCGATGTTGCCGGCGTCGACCCGGTCGTCGGGGTGCAGGCGCACCGCCACGTCGCGGGTTTCGCCCGACGGGTCGACCCAATCCCCCACCTCGACGCCCGCAAACGCCACCCGCAGCGCCTGCGCCGCGTCGTTGGCCGAGATGCCCAGGCTGTTGGCCAGGCCGCGGTCCAGGTCGATCTTCATCTCGATCTGCGGGTCCTGCTCGGACAGCCCCACGTCCACAGCACCCGGCACCTGCCGCAGCTTGGCCATGTAGGCGTTGGTGATGTCCAGAAGCTTGCGGGTGTCTGGACCCGAGAAGCGCACCTGCACCGGCTTCTGCGCGCCGTTGCTGAGATCGTCCAGCACCACGTACTCGGCGCCCACCAGGCGCGCGGTCAGCTTGCGCAAGTCGGCGGCGATCGGCAGCGAACCCCGCGCCCGCTGGGTGCTCTTGCCGATGTCGACATAGATGCGCCCGCCGCCCGGATTGACGTAGCTGTTGGTGGCCGCCGTTTCCGGCAGCGTGCGTGCCAGTTCGGCGGCGGCTTCGACCTTCAGACGGGCGTACTCCAGGCTGCTGCTGGACGGTGTGCGCACATCGATGGCCAGCACGCCGTTGTCGCCGGTCGGCAGGAAGCTCGAGCCACCGAACTTGGCCTGCAATGCAACCGCGCCGACCAGGCTCGCCAGCGCGAAGACCGCCATCCAGCGCCGGTGGTGCAGGGCCCAGGCGATCACGCGGCCATAGCCGTCGGCTTGCCGGTCGAACCAGAGGTTGAAGCGCTCCAGCAACCGGCTCAGTCCGCGACGCGGTTTGCTGTGCAGATCGGGCGGGTCGCCCCAGTAAGCCGACAGCAGCGGGTCGAGGGTGAAGCTGATGAACAGGCTCACCAGCACCGAAGCCACCACGGTCATCGCGAACGGCCTGAACCACTGGCCGGAGATGCCCGGCATGAAGGCCACCGGCACGAACACCGCCACGATCGAGAAGGTGGTGGCAGCCACAGCAAGGCCGATCTCGGCGGTGCCGTTGAGTGCCGCGGTGCGCCGGTCTTCCCCCATCTCCATGTGGCGAACGATGTTCTCCCGCACCACGATCGCATCGTCGATCAGGACCCCGATGGCCAGCGACAACCCCAGCAGGCTCATGAAGTTGAGCGTGAAGCCGCACAGCCACACCGCGATGAACGCGGCGATCACCGAGGTCGGCAATGACAGCGCGGTAATCAAGGTCGAGCGCCACGAATTCAGGAACACGTAGACCACGAAGATCGTCAGGATCGCGCCGAACACCAGCGCATGCACCACGTTGTCGAGGCTGTTCTGGGCGTCCTTGCCACCGTCCTGCGTCACCTCCAGCCGGGTGCCGGCCGGCAACGTCTTGCCGATCTCGGCCACCAGGTTGCGCACGGCGCTGGCCACGCTGACGGTGCTGGAATCGCGCGTGCGCGTGACCGATATGCCGACATTGGGGCGCCCACTGCGCACCGAGAAACCGCTCAGTTCGGCGAAACCGTCCTGTACGGTTGCGACCTGCCCGAGGCGCACCATCTGGTCACCGCGGCGCTTGATGACGATCTGGCCGAACTCTGCCGGTGTCGTCAGGCGCCCCACCAGACGGATGCTCTGGTCTTCGAGTTCGCCGCGCACCTTGCCCACCGGCGCGGTGGCGTTCTGGGACCGCAGCGCGTTGACCACATCGCTGATCGAGACCTCGAACTGGCGCAGCTTGTCCGATCGCAGCAGCACGCTCAGCTCGCGCTTGAGCGCACCGTTGACACTGACGACCGCCGCGCCCGGAATGCCGCGCAGCCGTTCAGCCAGGTCGTCTTCGGCCAGCCGCGACAGCGCCGCATGCGACTGCGTGTTCGACGACAGCGCCAGCTGGATCACCGGCTGGTCCGAAGGGTCCACGCGCTGCAGCACCGGCTCGCGCATCTCGGTGGGCAGCTTGTAGCGCACCGACGCGATGGCGTTGCGAACCTCGTCGGCGGCGACCACCAAGTCCTTGTCGAAGCTGAATTCCAGCACCAGGCGGGCGCTGCCTTCTGATGAAGTGGAGCGCACCTCCTTGACACCCGAGATGCCTTGCAGCGCCTTCTCGATGCGGTTGACGATCTCGCGTTCAGAGGTCTCGGGCGAAGCGCCGGGATAAGGAATGTTGACCACCAGCACCGGCGGTGCGATGTCGGGAAACTGATTCACCCGCAGCTTGGACAGCGCCAGCAAGCCAAGCGCCATCAGCCCGATGATGATCACCACCATCGCCACCGAGCGCTTGATGCTGAATTCAGACAGAAACATGGAACCTCACTTGGCAGCCAGCGCTGCCGAACCGGCCGCGGCCGTTGTCCCGGCCGAAGCGCCGGCGGCCGGCGCCGAAGCCGCTCCAGCGGCGAATTCCACTGCCTGCCCGTCGACCAACGACCCGCTGGGGCTGCGCAGGATGCGTTGACCGTCTGCCAGCCCCGACTCGACCGGGAATTCACCGCTGCGCGGATCGCGCGGGCCCAGTTTCACCGCCGCCTTCTGCAGCGTGTTGCCCTGCACCCGCCAGACCCAGGTCTGCTCCCCGGAACGCGCCAGCGCGCGGTCGGGCAGCATCAGCACCTCTGAACCACCGGTTTCGATGCGCCCTTCGGCAAACAGGCCCGCCACCCGCGGGGCCGCCGTAGCCTTGTCGAAATCGACGATGACCTCGACCTGGCGCGTGGCGGCATTGGCCGATGCGTCGATGCGGCGCAACGTGCCCTTGAATTCGGTGTCGCCCATGCCGTTGACCTTGAAGCCCACCGCCTGACCCACCTTCAGCTCCTGCAGCCGGTCGGACGACACCAGGCCCTCGAAGCGCATGCTGCCGGGGTCGATCACCTTGACCAGTTCCTTGCCGATCTGCGTGGTATCGCCCACCGACGCCTTGCGGTCGCTGACCACACCGTCGAACGGCGCGCGGACTTCGGTGCGGCGCAACTGTTGACGTGCCGCCACCACCCGGGCCTGGGACGCGACCAGGTCGCTCTGCGACTGGTTGCGGCGCATGTCCGCATCTTCCAGCGCCTGCATCGACATCATGCCCTGCCCCTGCAGCGTCTTGATGCGCTGCGCCTGGCGCTGCGACTGGGCATACGACTGGTCGGCGGCCTGAACGGCGGCTTCGGCCGATGTCATGCCGTCGCGGATCGATGTGTCGTCGAGCCGCATCAGCAGGTCGCCGCGCCGGACGGGTTCGCCGTTTTCCTTGGTCACCTGCACCACCACCGCCGCAACCTCGGCGCGCAGGTCGGCGCGCCGCTGCGGTTGCACGGTGCCGGTGACGACCGGGCCACTTGCCAGCAGGCTGTGCTGCAGGCTCTGCAGATCTTCGGGTGCAAGAAGCAACACCGGCGCCGATGCCGCCCGCGCCGCTGCCGTTGCTGGCGGCGCACTGCCGCTCCCTTTTCCACACCCGGCAAGCAGGCCGATACAGAGCACGAACACCGGCAGCGCAGCGCTGCGAATCGAAGCCCAGGCAGCCCCGGGCGGGCAATACGGCGGCAGTGAAGGGAAAGGCATGGGCGCAGCGGGTCCGATCGGCAAACCCGTACGTTAGCGCGGACCAGTCCGCCAGCGCCGACCGGTGCGACAAAACGCGATTGCGTGTCGCCAGCCGACAGTCCGGTGGCGCGGGCCGGCCGCAGGCCCGATCAGAATCGGCGCTCCACGGGTCGGTCCCTCGCCCCCTGAATCGCAGCGCCCCGGTGGGGCCAGAAAACGCCCATATCCATCCATCTCGAAGTCGAACACGTCACCACCTACCGCTATGCCAGGCCGGTGGCGTTCTCCCCGCACCGCGTGGCCTTCCACCCGCGGGCGGCCCACGACATCCGCGTGTTGCAGGCCAGCCTGGAAGTCTCGCCGCACAGCCGCCAGCACTGGGTGCACGATGTGTTCTCGAATTCGGTGGCGGTGGTGGAGCCGCTGATTCCGGCCGACGAGCTGCGCTTCACCGCGCGTTTTTCGATCGAGCACCTGGGGGTGCAGAACATCGAATTGCCGGTCGAGCCCGATGCCGAGCAGTACCCATTCGCATACAAGCCCGAGGACCGCGCCGATCTGGCCAGCATGATGGCCCAGCAGTATCCCGACGACGGTGCGGTGCTGCGCGAATGGGTCTCGGGCTTCCTGCCGCAGCGCGGGCGCATCCACACCCGCGACGTGCTGGCCAACATCAACGAGGCGATCCGTGCCGACTTCGGCTATGCGGCACGCGACGAAATGGGCACCCAGCGCCCGGCGCAGACATTGGCGTTGAAGAGCGGCACCTGCCGCGATTTCGCGCTTCTGATGATCGAAGCGGTGCGCGGTCTGGGGCTGGCCGCGCGCTTCGTCTCGGGCTACATCTACGACCCGGCGCTGGACCGCGACGAGGCGCTGGCGAACATCGAGCAGGGCGGCGGTGGGTCGATGGGGGTGCGCCCTATCGAGAGCCGCGACATCGGCGGCACCCGCGGCTCCGGAGCGACCCATGCATGGCTGCATGTCTTCCTGCCCGGTGCAGGGTGGGTGCCGTTCGACCCGACCAACACGCTGTACGGCGGCACCGACCTGATCCGCGTGGCCTACACCCGCACACCGGAGCAGGCAGCGCCAGTGGCGAGGTCGTACACCGGCGAAGCCTCCGATTTCCTGAGCATGGCGGTGCAGGTCAACGTGCGGCGGGTGGTGGGGCCGTTGGTGCCGGGGGTGCCGGCCTGATCGGAGCCGTTATCGGCGCTTCCCGTAGACGTTGCCCCAGCGCCAGCCCGAGTGCCGCTGCGGCTGCATTCACATGCGACAGAACGCCCGATTCCCAGGCGTCGCGCGCATCGCCGATGCGGGCGCTGATGTGGGCCACTGTCGCCGCCGCGCGCCCGGCGGCCTGCAGCAGGTCCAGCGCGGCGATGCCGGCCCGGTCCTTGCCGACACCGGCGTCGTTGAACACCACCAGCGCCATCGGAACAGCGAGCGCGTAGCCGGCCGCGCTCACGCCGCCATGCGAGCCGGTCACCACCCAGGCTCCGGCGTCGTCGGCATCCAGCTGCGTGATGCTGTCGACCAGCAGCACCCGGTCGTCTGCGATGCGTTGCTTGAGCGGCATGGCGTCCTTCCGACAAAATGAAGCAGGGCCAGCAACCGCTGTCTTGGAGACGTGGTTGCTGGCCCTGCTGTCTAGCGGTTCGCCGCTCCGTGCCGAACGCGGCGTGCGGCGGCGAGGCGCGTGACTTACTTGGTGGCAGCGGCCTTGACGTCGGCCTTGGCTTCGGCCTTGGTGGCTTCGGCCTTCGACTTGGCAACCGCCTTGTCGCCAGCCGATTCCACGGCGACCTTGTCCGACTTGACGGCGGCGTCGACCATCTTCTTGTCGGCCTTGTGGTCGGCCTTGGCGTCGACCTTGTCGGCCTTGGCTTCGGCCTTCATCTTGTCTTCCGGATCGGCCTTGGCAACCTTGGCATGCGCCTTGGCCTTGGTCTTGTGCGCGTCGGTGGCGGCGTCGCCCATCTTCTCATCGGCCTTCATGTGGGCCTTGGAGGCCTTTTCATCGGCCTTGGCCATCGACTTGGCGGCCTTCTCGTCGGCCTTGACCGCGGTTTCATCGGCCTTGGCCTGTGCCTTGGCAACGGGGGTTTGCGCAAACACGGCGGTGGCGAAGACGGTCGACAGCAGGGCGGCAAGCAGCTTGTTCATGGTGGAGCTTTCGTGAGTTGAGAAGGTGCCGACGGTGCTGTCGGCCATGTCCTCAACGCCGACCCCGCGACAAAGGTTGACGGCGACCGATGCCGACCACGCGACAGCGCGGGCGGCATCCGGAAAAAAAGCACCTGGCGTTGCCACCAGGTGCGTGATTCATCTATCGAGTGTCTGGTAGGCGCGAATGGACTCGAACCATCGACCCCCACCATGTCAAGGTGGTGCTCTAACCAGCTGAGCTACGCGCCTGGGTCAACTCGAGAGTATAGCCAAGCCGACAATGGCGCTCCGCCCCAACTACTTGCGCCGCACGTGACGAACGCCCGCGATGCCGTTCATCCGCGCCAGCACCGGCTTGAGGCGCGACGCGTCGGCCGCTTCGACCGTGAAGGTCATCCAGGCACGGCTGCGGTCCTTGGTCGACTGGGTGTTGACCCCGGTGACGTTCATGCGGTCCTTGGCGAAGACCTCCGAGATGTCGCGCAGCAGTCCTGGGCGGTCGTCGGCTTCGACGATCACCTCGAGCGGATAGACCGCTGCCTGCTCGCCGCCCGGCGTGCCCCACTCGACCTCGATCACACGGCCCGGCGCGCTCTGTGCCATGTGCGACAGGTTGCTGCAATCGCGCCGGTGCACCGCCACGCCGCGCCCACGCGTCACGAAACCGCTGATCGCGTCGGGCGGCGCCGGCCGGCAGCAGCGCGCCAGTGTCGTCAGCAGCGAGTCGATGCCCACCACCAGCACGACGCCGCGCCCCCCGCCGGCCACGCTGCGTGGGCGGCGCAATTCGATCTCGTCTGCGGGCTGGGCCTGCACCGGGCGCAGCAGGTTCTCGATGTTGCGCAGCGAGAACTCGTCCTTGCCCACCACCTCGAATAGCGCCTCGGCATTTTTGAAGCCCAGCTGCTCGGCGAGTGTCTGGCGCTCCAGCGCAGTGCGTCCTTCGCGCTGCAGCAGCCGTTCGACCTGCTCCCGCCCGCGAGCGATGGTCTGCATCTGCTGTTCGGCATTGAACCAGGCACGAACTTTGGCGCGCGCACGCGGGCTCGCCAGGTAGCCGAGTTCGATGTTGAGCCAGTCCAGCGACGGGCCGCCCTCCTTGGCCGCGACGATCTCGACCGTTTGCCCCGACTGCAGCGGCGTGGTCAGCGGCACCATCGCCCCGTCGACCTTGGCGCCGCGACAGCGATGGCCCAGGTCGGTGTGCAAGCTGTAGGCGAAGTCGACCGGCGTTCCGCCAGCCGGCAGGTCGATCAGCGTGGCCTGCGGGGTGAAGACATAGATCCGCTCGTCGAAGGCGATGCTGCCCGCCGCCGCGCCCTGCAGGGTGTGCTCGCGCTGCCAGGCCAGCAGTTCGCGAAGCACCACCAAGCGGGCCGCGGCAATGCGTTCGTCGGCGGCATCATCGGCCACTTCCCGTGCACCCGCGCCACGGCCGTAGTTGGCCTCCTTGTACATCCAGTGCGCCGCCACGCCATGCTCGGCATGCTGGTGCATGGCGGCGGTGCGGATCTGCACTTCCAGCGGTCGGCCATCGCTGCCCAGCACCACCGTGTGCAGACTCTGATAGCCGTTGGCCTTGGGCTTGGCGATGTAGTCGTCGAACTCGCCGTCGACCATCGGCCAGGCCTCGTGCACCCGGGCCAGTGCCAGATAGCACTCCTCGATGCTGCCCACCACCACGCGCAGCGCCCGCGCGTCCAGCACGCCGGCAAAGGCCAGGCCCTTGCCCTGCATCTTCTTCCAGATGCTGTAGAGGTGCTTGGGGCGCCCCTGCACATCGGCATGCAGTCCGCAAGCCGCAAGCCTTTCCGCCAACTGGTCGCGCACCTCGGCAACGCTGTTTTCGCGTTCGGCGCGGGTTTCGTCGACCAGACGCGCCATCTGCGTGTAGGCCTGCGGCTGAAGATGCCGGAACGAAAGGTCTTCCAGCTCCCACTTGATCTGCCAGATGCCGAGCCGGTTGGCCAGCGGCGCAAAAACTTCCATCGACTCGGCCGCCGTCGCGGGCGGGCAGGGGCGCTTCTCGGCCGCATACCAGCGCAGTGTCTGCAGACGAGACGCCAGCCGCAGCAGCACCACGCGCAGGTCGCGCGAAAAGGCCAGCAGCATCTTGCGGACGCTCTCGAGCTGGCGCGCACGGTCGTCGGCACCGACGCGCGCCCCCTGCGCGGCGCGTTGCAGCTCGCCGAGCTTG
>JBDSMV010000197.1:0-12331 GCA_039915715.1 Rubrivivax sp.
TGAACGGTCAAGATGGTTTGGCGTAGCGGCGCGGGTTGACCGTTAAAGCGTCGCCGATCGGCGACACGACCGCAACCGCTGAGCGTTGAGAACGGGCGTCGCAGGGACGGTGCGGCGTGTTCATCCCCCTTGTCGCTAGCCGGCGACAGGCTCCGGCGACGTCGTCGGTGCGGGCGGCCCGTCGCCCCTGAACCGCCCCGGCGTCAGATCGTGGCGCTGCAGCAGGCGGTAGAACTCGGTGCGGTTGCGGTCGGCCAGGCGCGCCGCGTCGGTGACGTTGCCATCGGTCAGCTTCAGCAGGCCCACCAGATAGTCGCGCTCGAAGCGGCTGCGGGCTTCGGCGTAGCTCAGCACCTCGACATTGGGCGTCCGCAGGGCCCGCTGCACCAGCGCCAGCGGGATCAGTGGCGCGGTGGCCAGCGCGCAAACCTGTTCGACCACGTTGTGCAACTGCCGCACATTGCCGGGCCACGGCGCCGTGGCCAGCAATCGCAGCGCGTCGGGCGCGAAACCGTTGATGCGCCGGCCGTGTCGCAGGGCAATCCGGCTCAGAAAGTGCTGGGCCAGCAGCGGGATGTCCTCGCGCCGCTCGGCCAGCGTCGGCAGCACCAGGGTGACGACATTGAGCCGGTAGTACAGGTCTTCACGGAAGCTGCCATCGGCCAGCGCAGCGTCCAGGTCGCGGTGGGTGGCCGACAGGATTCGCACGTCGATCGGCACCGACTGGTTCGCACCCACTGGCCGCACCGAGCGTTCCTGCAGCACCCGCAGCAGCTTGACCTGCAGCGCCAGCGGCATGTCGCCGATTTCGTCCAGGAACAGCGAGCCGCCCTCGGCCGCCTGGAACAGGCCGCGGTGGTTGGCCAGCGCGCCGGTGAAGGCGCCCTTGACATGGCCGAAGAGCTCGCTTTCCAGCAGCGCTTCAGGGATCGCGCTGCAGTTGACGGCCACGAACGGTTTCGCAGCGCGGGCGCTCGCCAGGTGGACGGCCTGCGCCAGCAATTCCTTGCCGGAGCCGCTCTCGCCGCGGATCAGCACACTGACATCGCTGCGCGCCACCAGCAGCGCTTCAGCCAGCACCTCGTCCATGCGTGCGCTGTGGCTGACGATGGCACTGCGCCAGGCGGCGGGCGCCGCCGCATCGGCCACGGTGGGTGCAGCCAGCGCCAGTGCCTGCGCCACCTGTTCCAGCAGCCGTTTGCCATCGAAGGGTTTGGTGAGGTAGGTGTAGACCCCGCGCGAGGTCGCCTCCACCGCATCGGGGATGGTGCCGTGCGCGGTCAGCAGGATCACCGGCAGGGCGGGGTGCGCAGCGCGGATGCGGTCGAACAGCGCCAGCCCATCGGCGCCCGGCAGCTGCACGTCGCTGATGACGAGTTGCGGCCTCATCTGTTCCACCATCGCCAGTGCGGCTTCAGCCGATTCGGCACTGCTGACGCGGTAGCCTGCCGAACCCAGCCGCATCGCCAGCAGCCGCAGCAGGTCGGTGTCGTCGTCGACGATCAGCACATGGGCGCCGACCGCGGTTCTGGCTCCGCCGGCAGCGACCGAAGGCGTCATGGCAAGGAGCGGCTGCCCGGCGCCGGAGTCGGCACTGGCGGACGACCACTGATGCTGCGCTCGATCGCCTTCAGCGCTTCCAGCTGGGTCGACAGCTGTTCGTTGCGACGCTGCTGGTCGCGCAGTTGCTGCGTCAGGCGGTCGGCCTGATCTTCGAGCCGGCGCTGTTCCAGCAGGCGGTCCTGCAGCAGCCTCGCCAGCGCTCGCCAGGGGGTGGCAGTGGGCGGGCGAGTCAGCGAGTCCAGCACCGACAGTGCACGCGCCAGATCACCGTTCTGGCGCGACTGCGTCCACAGCAACACCAGCTGCAGTCGATGGGTGGCGTCGTCGGGCGCGTCGGCCAGGCGCACCTGTTCACGGGCGATGTCGGCTGGGCCCAGGTCGCGCACCCTGTCGCCATACGCCTGCAGGCGCATGGCGGCAGCTTCGAAGTCGGACGGCGCCGGCGGAACCGATGCCACGGAAGATGCCGCCGATGCGGTGCCCGCATTCGCAGACGCAGACGCAGACGCGCCGCGATCGGCCGCGCCGGCGCCGGAACCTGCGGTCACCGCCGTCACTGCCGAAGCTGCCGAAACCGCTGCTGCCGAAGCGGCTGTGGACGCCGCGCGTGCAGGCCCGGCGGTCGAGCCGGGCGCAGCCGTCCCGTCCACGCCCATCGGGCTGCAGGCAGCCAAGGCCAGCGCCAGGACCGACACCAGGGACGGCGGCAAGATTCGCGGCAGCCTGAGCGGCAGCGCCCGGGCGCTGGGGCCCGGGTTCATCGGGTCGGTGGGCGGCATCTAATCGGCAAGGGCATGGGGCAGGTCGATGAGGAAGTGGGCGCCACGGGTTGCAACCGGATCCGCCGCCGATGTTGCAGCAGATGTCGCAGCGGGCTCTGCAGCAGGCGGCGTGCCGACTGTGCCTGCAAGTCTGGCGGAAGCGTCCAGCAGCGCAACGGTGCCCCCATGGGCCGCAACGGTTTCGGCCACGATCGACAGGCCGATGCCGGTGCCGGGCAGGCCGCCACTCTCGGGCTGGACAGGGCCACGGTAGAACGGCTCGAAGATGCGGGCGCGGTCGGCTGCATCGACCCCTGGACCCTGGTCGGACACGCTGATCTGGACTCCGTCGCCACGCCGGACCCAGCTCACCTGCACCGCGCCACCGCGCGGGCTGTAGCGGATGGCGTTGGACAGCAGGTTACCGACGGCGCTGGCGAGCAGTTCCGGGTCGACCTCGGCCTGCAGCGTTTCGCCACCGGTCTGCACCGCAACATCCTTTGCACGCGCTTGCAGTTCCTGTTCCGCCACCAGCCCTTCGATCAGCGCCTTCAGGTCAGTCTCACGCCGCACCGGGGCCTGCGCGGCGAACGCGGCCGCGTTGAAGCGCAGCAGGTCTTCGATGCGGCGCTGCAACGTGGCGCTGGTGTCGTTGAGGATGCGCGCCACCTCGCGTTGGTTGTCGGTCAGCGGACCCGCCACGCCGTCCTGCAGCAGCGCCACGCCTTCGCGCAGGGCCGCCAGTGGCGTCTTCAACTCGTGCGAGACATGGCGCAGCACCCGCGCTTTGTCGTCTTCACTGGCGGCCAGCCGCTGGCGCAGGTTGTCGAGCCGGCGCCCGATCTGGCGCACGTCGCTGGGGCCCGGGATCTCGATGCGGTTGTCGAGCTGGTTCTGGCCCAGCGCGTCGATCGCGAGTTCGACCCGCCGCAGCGGCCGCGCAAGCCCGGTCGCCAATGCCAGCGCCAGCACCCCTGCCAGCGTCAGCGCCAGCAAAAGCAGCCGGCCGACGGCATTGCGCCCGGTGTCCAGTTCCAGCTGCAGCGCTTCGTTGCGTCGCACGCTGAAGTCCCGTACCTGCGCGGCCAGCGTGTCGTGCAGCGCATCCAGCTGTCGGAAGCGGTCGGCAAGGCGTTGATCACGCAACGGCGCCAATGCGGCCCAGGCCGCCAGCGGCGGGGTGTCGGCAACCTGCTCGACCTCGGACCCGATGGCGCTCTTGGCTTCGCGCCAGGCCGCGATCGTGACCGGGCTCAGATCGCCGGCCAGCGATTGCAGGTGGCCGTCGGCCTGGGCGGCGGCCAGCGTGTAGGTCTGGCGCAACCCGGGGTCGCGCAAGACCACGAACTGGCGCGCGGCGCGTTCCATGATGCGGCTCTGCTCGCCCAGCCGTTCGACATTGCCGGTCAGGCGCAGGTTGCGTTCGGCGCTGGTGCGGCTCTTCTGCAGCAACTGCTCGAGCGTGAACTGCCCCCGCAGTGCCATTGCACCCAGCAGCGTGGCCAGCAACAAAAACGCAGCCAGCAGCAACTGCCGGAACGACGGCCTGAAGCCGTGCCGGACCGGCGTCGCTTGCTCGGTCGGGGCTGCCGCTGGGGCGCGCCTCACATGCCGGCGTAGTTCGGTCCGCCGCCGCCTTCGGGTGGCACCCAGACGATGTTCTGCGTCGGGTCTTTGATGTCGCAGGTCTTGCAATGCACGCAGTTCTGGGCGTTGATCTGCAGGCGCTGGTCGCCGATTGTTGGCTCGCCATTGCCAGCTCCGTTTCCGTTTCCGTTCGCACCCGCAGCGCCATCGACCGGCACGTACTCATAGACCGCGGCCGGGCAGTAGCGGCTTTCGGGTCCGGCGTACAAGCGCAGGTTGATGTCCACCGGCACCGTCGGGTTCTTCAGAGTCAGGTGCGCGGGCTGGTTTTCTTGGTGGTTGGTGTTGCTGATGAAGACCGAGCTCAAGCGGTCGAAGGTCAGCTTTCCGTCGGGCTTCGGGTAGTGAATGCGCTCGACCTGCGACGCCGCATGCAGCCGTGTGTGGTCGGCGCCGTGGCGGTGGATCGTCCACGGCGGGCGCTTCATTCCGAGCTTGGGCAGCAGCCATTGCTCGATGCCGGTCATCAGCGTGCCGACGGTGTTGCCCTTCTTGAACCACTGCTTGAAGTTGCGGCTCTGCTGCAGTTCGACATGCAGCCAGCTTTGCTCGAAGGCGGCCGGGTAAGCGTCCAGCACGTCATGCGAGCGGCCAGCCTTGATCGCTGCGGCAGCGGCTTCGGCAGCCAGCAGGCCGGTCTTGATGGCGGCATGGCTGCCCTTGATACGGGCGGCGTTGAGCGTGCCGGCTTCGCAGCCCACCAGCGCACCGCCCGGGAAGACCAGTTTCGGCAGGCTCAAGAGGCCACCAGCGGTGATGGCGCGGGCGCCATAACCGATGCGCTTGCCGCCTTCGATGTGGGCGCGGATGGCGGGGTGGGTCTTCCAGCGCTGCATCTCTTCGAACGGGCTCAGCCAGGGGTTCTGGTAGTCGAGCCCGGTGACGAAGCCGAGTTCGACCTGGTTGTCCTGCAGGTGGTAGAGAAAGCCGCCGCCGTAGGTGTATTCGTCCATCGGCCAACCGGCGGTGTGCACCACCAGACCCGGCTTCGCCATGGCAGGGTCGACCTCCCACAACTCCTTGATGCCGAGCGCGTAGCTCTGCGGGTCGCGGCCTTTGTCCAATTCGAAGTGCTGGATCAGCAGCTTGCCGAGATTGCCACGCGAGCCTTCGGCAAACACCGTGTACTTGCCGAGCAACTCCATGCCCAGCTGAAAGCCTTCGTTCGGCTCGCCGTTCTTGCCCACGCCCAGGTTGCCGGTGGACACGCCGCGCACCGAGCCGTCGCCGGCATACAGCACTTCGGCAGCCGCGAAACCAGGGAAGATCTCGACCCCCAGCGCTTCGGCCTGCGCCGCCATCCACTTCGTCAACGCGCCCAGGCTGATGACGTAGTTGCCCTGGTTGTGAAAGCAGCCGGGCACCAGCCAGTCGGGGGTCTTGCTGGCGCTGTCGGGGCTCAGGAACAGCACTTCGTCGCCGGTCACCGGTTGCAGCAACGGGGCGCCGTCGGCTTGCCAGTTGGGCAGCAGTTCGGTCAGCGCTTGCGGGTCGAAGACATTGCCCGACAGGATGTGAGCGCCGGGCTCGGAGCCCTTCTCCAGCACCACCACCGACAGCGCCGGGTCGATCTGGCGCAGGCGGATGGCCGTGGCCAGACCGGCCGGGCCGGCACCGACCACCACCACGTCGTACTCCATGCTTTCGCGGGGACCGTGCGTGGACAGGATTTCGGCAGGCGTCATGGGGGTGTACTCCTCGTTGGCTTTGGAATTCTAGGTGGGGGGTGCCGGCCCGCGCCGGGCACAAGGCCGTTGCGGCAGTGAGCAGCCGCCGTCACTGAAAGCGGGTCCTCGCCGCGCCGATCAACGTCGGACCAACAGCGTGACCGTCGCAAACCCGGCTGCGGTCAGCACCAGGGAGCCGAGCAGATGACTGCCTACGGTGGCCGCCGCCCATCCGGGCCGGCCGTTCTGCAGCGCCAGCACGACCTCGGCAGAGAAGGTCGAGAAGGTCGTCAGACCGCCCAGAAAGCCGGTGACGATGAACAGGCGCCAAGCCGGAGAGATCTCCGGAAACTGCAGGAACAACGCCAGCGCCAGCCCGATCAGATAGCCGCCGACCAGGTTGGCGACCAGGGTTCCGGTCGGCAGATTCGGATACAGGTGGTTCAGACCCATGCCCAGGCCGTAGCGCAGCATCGCTCCCAGGGCGGCGCCGAGACTGACAGCGGTGAGGGTGTGCAGCATGGGTGCCGAGGATTATCGGGACCACCGGCCGATGCGAGCCGAGCCGACGCCAGCCACGACAGGACGGGTCGCAGTGACCGCCTTCGGTACGATCCCACCCCGTCGCGTGACCGTGACGCAAGCAGGAGCAACGACGGTGTCGATGGATGTGGTGGACTACGAGATCAAGGGCGCCGAGATGCAGTTCGTCGAGATCGAGCTCGACCCCGGCGAAGCGGCGGTGGGCGAGGCCGGCAGCATGTTCTACATGGACGCCGGCATCACGATGGATACCGTGTTCGGCGATGGCAGTGCGGGCCAGAGCGGCCTCTTCGGCAAGTTGCTGGGCGCCGGCAAGCGGCTGGTGACGGGCGAGTCGCTGTTCATCACCGTCTACACCAACGGCGCGCCAGACAAGCAGCGCGTGGCGTTCGGTGCGCCATACCCAGGCAAGATTCTGCCGATGGACCTGGCGCAGCTCGGCGGCACGTTGATTTGCCAGAAAGACGCATTTCTGTGCGCGGCGCGGGGCGTCTCGCTGGGGATCGCCTTTCAGAAGCGAATCTCGACCGGCTTCTTCGGCGGCGAGGGCTTCATCATGCAGAAGCTGGAAGGCAACGGCCTGGCCTTCGTGCATGCCGGCGGCACCGTGGTGGCGCGTGAGCTGCGGGCCGGTGAGGTGCTGTTGGTGGACACCGGTTGCGTGGTGGCCTACACACCCAGCGTCGACTTCGAGATCCAGTACGTCGGCAAGATCAAGACCGCGCTGTTCGGCGGTGAGGGCCTCTTCTATGCCAAGTTGAGCGGCCCCGGAACAATCTGGTTGCAGAGCCTGCCGTTCTCGCGCCTGGCCTCGCGCGTGTTCGCAGCCGCGCCGCAGCGTGGCGGATCGCGCGGCGAGAGCTCGCTCGGCGGGCTGGCGCTCGGCGGTGGTTTGCTCGGAGGCATCCTGGGTGGTGACACCGACGATTAGTTGCTGTCGGGTCCGCCTGACCCGCCTAACCCGGGCAGCGGTGCCGCTGCTGGCCACCATCGGCATGGCAGCCCATGCCGCGGCGCCGGTGCAACTCGAAGCACTGACCTCGACCGAATTGCGCGACCGCATCGCGGCTGGCACCACCACCGTGCTGATCCCCATCGGCGGCACCGAGCAGAACGGCCCCCACATGGTGCTGGGCAAGCACAACGTGCGCGTTCTCCAGCTGGCCGGTCTGATCGCCGAGCGGCTGGGCGATGCTGTGGTGGCGCCGGTGCTGGCCTATGTGCCCGAAGGCGCGATCGATCCGCCGACCCAGCACATGCGTTTCGCCGGCACGATCTCGATCCCCGAGCCGGTCTTCGAAGCCACGCTGGTGGCTGCAGTGCAGAGCCTGCGTCGGCATGGTCTGTGCGAGGTGTATTTCCTGGGCGACCACGGCGGCTATCGCAAGAGCCTCGACCGCGCCGTGGTGACGCTCGACCGGGCGACGAAGCTGGCTGCTGCCGGCCGGCCGGCCTGCAAGGCGCATGCATTGCCCGAGTACTATCGATCGGCTTCGGCCGACTTCGATGCGCGTCTGCGCAGCGAAGGCCACACCGCTGCAGAGATCGGCACCCATGCCGGGCTGGCCGATACCGCGCTGGCGATGGCGGTTGACCCGGCGTTGGTGCGATCGGCTGCCCTTGCAACCGTGCCCGTACCCGGAAGTGGCGTGTCCGGCGACCCACGCCGGGCGACCGCAGCCATCGGCAAGCCCGGCATCGAACACATCGTCGACGCCTCCGTCGCAGCCATCGAAGCCGATCGCAAGCGACGCTGATCGGCATTTCCTCAAACCGCCCCGATTTTCCCGACTGCTGGACCCCTGACATGAAACACCTGTTGCGCAAGACTTTGTCGGTGGCCGCACTGTGCGCACTCGGCGGCACCGCCGTGCTGGTGCTGCGCGCGCATGCCGCACCCGCCGAGGCCCCGCCCGTCGTGGCCACAACGTCGGCATCGAGCGCATCGGCGTCGCTGAAGCCCGCCACCCCGGCGATGCCCGGCATGCCGCCGATCCCCGACGCCCGCAACCTCTACAGCGAAACCGGCGTCGGCCGCATCAGCCCGGCCATCGCCGGCGACCTGCAGCGCATCTATGTGCCCAACCTGCGCTCCAACGATGTCTATGTGATCGACCCGTTGGCGATGAAGGTGGTCGACCGCTTCAAGGTCGGGATCGGGCCGCAGCACATCGTGCCGGCCTGGGACCTGTCGACGCTGTGGGTCACCAACAATGCCGAAGGCCGGAGCGACGGCAGCCTGACGCCGATCGACCCGAAGACCGGCAAGCCCGGCACTGCGATTCCGGTCGACGACCCGTACAACATGTACTACACGCCCGATGGCAAGTCGGCGATCGTGGTGGCCGAAGCGCGCAAGCGGCTCGACTTCCGCGACCCGAAGACGATGGCGCTGCAGTACTCGATCGACACCCCCGGCTGCCCCGGCATCAACCACGCCGACTTCGCGATCGACGGCCGCTTTGCCGTCTTCACCTGCGAGTTTTCGGGCACGGTGGCCAAGGTCGATCTGGTCGAACGCAAGGTCACGGGATATCTGAAGCTGTCGATGCCAGCGGTGCGCTTCAAGGATGTGCCGGGCACGACTGCAAGCTTGAAAGCCGGCGTGTGGGAGCCCGGCCCGACAGAGATCTGCACCGCCACCAAGGGCATGCCGCAGGACATCCGCGCCTCACCCGACGGCAGCCGCTTCTACATTGCCGACATGCATGCCGACGGCGTGCACATCGTCGACGCCGCCAGCTTCCAGAAGGTCGGCTTCATCCCCACCGGGGTCGGTGCGCACGGGCTCTACCCGAGC
The DNA here is from genome assembly GCA_039915715.1 of Rubrivivax sp. GTDB lineage: Bacteria > Pseudomonadota > Gammaproteobacteria > Burkholderiales > Burkholderiaceae_C > Rubrivivax. The sequence goes on from JBDSMV010000197.1 coordinate 8,982, forward strand.
CGCGACGGCAAGCGGCTGTATGTGGCCAACCGCGGCTCGCACAAGATCCACGGCAAGCGCAATGGCAACGGCGGCGTGGTGGTGATCGACTTCGCAACCGAGAAGGCGGTGGCGCGCTGGCCCGTGCCCGGCGGCGGCAGCCCCGACATGGGCAATGTCAGTGCCGATGGCAAATACCTGTGGCTGGCCGCGCGCTACGACGATGTGGTCTACCGCTTCGACACCGCCAATGGCGATGTGGCGCAGATCAAGGTCGGGGCCGAACCGCATGGTCTGACGGTGTGGCCGCAGCCGGGTCGGTATTCGCTCGGCCACACCGGCAACTTGCGGTGATGTCAACGCGGTGTGGCCGTTGAACGCCATTTTCGACTCCTTCTGGCGCGCGGCGGCCTACTGCCTGCATCCGCGGGTGATCGTCTGGTCATTGCTGCCGCTGCTGCTGGCCGGCGGCCTCGTGGCGTTGCTCGGCTATGCGTACTGGGAAGGCACGGTGGCGGCGGTGCGCGGCACGATGGAGTCGTGGTCGCTGACCGATGCACTGCTGCGCTGGCTGGACTCGATCGGAGCGCAACAGCTGCGGGCGCTGCTGGCGCCGCTGATCGTGGTGGCGCTGTCGGTGCCGGTGGTGATCGTGGCCACGCTCCTGATGGTGGCGGTGGCGGTGACGCCGGCGATCGTGCGGCTGGTGGCGCGGCGGCGCTTTCCGGAGCTGGTCAAACACCATGGCGCGCCATGGTGGCTGGGCCTGCTGTGGTCGCTGGGGTGCTCGGTGGTGGCGCTGTTGGCGTTGATCCTGAGCCTGCCGTTTTGGCTGATACCGCCGCTGTGGCTGCTGCTGCCGCCGCTGATCTGGGGCTGGCTCACCTACCGCGTGTTCGCCTTCGATGTGCTGGCGGCACATGCCAGCGCCGATGAACGCCGGCAGTTGCTCGTCAAGCACCGACTGCCGCTGCTGGGCATCGGCATCGTCTGTGGCTATCTGGGTGCATTGCCGGGCTTGCTGTGGGCTTTCAGCGCGTTGACCTTGATTTTCGCGCCGGTGCTGGCGCTGGTGTCGGTGTGGCTGTACACGCTGGTGTTCGCGTTTGCCGCTTGCTGGTTCGCTCACTATGCGCTGGCGGCATTGCAGCAGTTGCGGTTGGCGCAGCCGCCGATCGGCGCAGACTTGCCGCCGCCTTCGCTGCCGCCTGTGCAGCCTGTGCCGCCTGTGCAGCTGCTGCCGCCCGTGCCGCCAATGGGGCCCATGCCACTGGCGCCGCCACCTTCATCGTCGACAACTGCGTAGGGCCCCATGAACACCGGACTGATCATCGTCGGCGACGAAATCCTCTCTGGCAAACGGCAGGACAAGCACCTGGCGAAGGTGATCGAGTTGCTGACGGCACGCGGCATGACCTTGTCGTGGGCCCGCTATGCCGGCGACGACCGGCCCGCCATCACGGCCGCACTGCGCGACGCCTTTGCCGGCGGTGATCTGGTGTTCTGCTGCGGCGGCATCGGCGCCACGCCCGACGACCACACTCGCCAGAGCGCGGCCGCCGCGCTCGGCGTGTCGTTGGCACTGCACCCGCAGGCGCGAGAACTGATCCTGCGGCGCATCCAGGAAACGGCGGCCGAGCAAGGCAAGCCGTTCGAGCCCGACCGCCCCGACAACCTGCACCGCCTCAACATGGGGGTGTTTCCGGCCGGCTGCACGCTGATCCTGAACCCCTACAACCGCATCCCCGGCTTCAGCATCGGCCATGTTCATTTCGTGCCCGGCTTCCCGGTCATGGCCTGGCCGATGATCGAATCGGTGCTGGATGATCGCTATGCCCACCTGCAGGGCGGTGCGAGCAGCATCGAACGTTCGGTGATCGTGTTCGGTGCGATGGAGGCCAGCTTGACGCCGTTGATGGAAGCGCTCGAAGCGCGCTTTCCGGGTGTCAAGGTCTTCAGCCTGCCGAGCGTCGACCACCCGGAATTTGGCCGCCACATCGAGTTGGGGGTCAAGGGCCGCGCCGATCCTGTCGAGGCCTATGTCGAACTCAAAGCGGGCCTGATCGCGTTCGGCGCCGACCTTGGCCCTGAGTTGGTGCGACTCTGATGCACTCAATTGACGCATGGGTGTCTCATCCCGGTGCGTCTCGCGTCGGGTCCTCGAATGCGCGTCCCCTTGTCGCGGTCCAGCGAGCCCGCGGCTGCAGACGGCACGCTTTCTGCTAAAAAGCCACCACTTGTTGGGGCTTTGCCCATGCGTATCCCGGGCCACCCGCCAAACCCAGATCCCAAACCGAATCCCCGCAGGAGAGTACCGAATGGCCAGTAAAACCGTTGCCGACGTGATGAAGTTGGTCAAGGACAACGAAATCAAGTTCGTTGACTTTCGCTTCACCGACACCCGCGGCAAGGAACAGCACGTCAGCGTGCCGGTGTCCCATTTCGACGAAGCCAAGTTCAGCGACGGCCATGCCTTCGACGGCTCGTCGATCGCCGGCTGGAAAGGCATCGAAGCCAGCGACATGCTGCTGATGCCCGACCCCGCCACTGCCAACATCGACCCGTTCTACGAAGAGCCCACGCTGTTCATGAGCTGCGATGTGCTGGAGCCGGGCGATGGCAAGCCCTACGAACGTGACCCGCGCAGCCTTGCCAAGCGTGCCGAGGCCTATCTGAAGAGCAGCGGCATCGGCGATGCCGCCTACTTCGGCCCCGAGCCCGAATTCTTTATCTTCGACCAGGTGCAATGGAACGTCGACATGGGCGGCTGCTCGTTCAAGATCGGCTCCGAAGAAGCGCCATGGTCGTCGGGCTCGAAATTCGAAGGCGGCAACATGGGCCACCGCCCGTCGATCAAGGGCGGCTACTTTCCGGTGCCGCCGGTCGACAGTTTTCAGGACATGCGCAGCGAGATGTGCCTGATCCTGGAATCGCTGGGCATCCCGGTCGAGGTCCACCACCACGAAGTCGCGGGCCCGGGCCAGAACGAGATCGGCACCCGATTCAGCACCCTGGTGCAGCGCGCCGACTGGCTGCAGATGCAGAAGTACGTGATCCACAACGTGGCGCATGCGTACGGCAAGACGGCCACCTTCATGCCCAAACCCATTGTCGGTGACAACGGCAGCGGCATGCACGTGCACCAATCGGTCTGGAAGGGTGGGGTCAACCTGTTCGCCGGTGACGGCTATGCGGGGCTGTCGGACTTCGCGCTGCACTACATCGGCGGCATCATCAAGCACGCCCGTGCGCTCAACGCCATCACCAACCCGGGCACCAACAGCTACAAGCGCTTGGTGCCGGGCTTCGAAGCGCCGGTGAAGCTGGCCTATTCGGCCAAGAACCGGTCGGCGTCGATCCGCATTCCTTAC
>JBDSMV010000203.1:0-28960 GCA_039915715.1 Rubrivivax sp.
GCTGACTCTGCTTCTCGGCCTCGGTGGATCGCTGCAGCTCGACCTGCGGCGGCGCTTCGTCGCCGCGCGGGTTGCGGAAGGTGTTGACGCCGACGATGGGGTACTCGCCGGTGTGCTTGAGCATCTCATAGTGCATGCTCTCTTCCTGGATCTTGCCGCGCTGGTAGCCGGTTTCCATTGCTCCCAGCACGCCACCGCGTTCGGCGATGCGTTCGAACTCGGCCAGCACCGCTTCTTCGACCAGATCGGTCATCTGCTCGATCACGAACGAGCCCTGGTTCGGGTTCTCGTTCTTCGCCAGGCCCCACTCGCGGTTGATGATCATCTGGATCGCCATCGCCCGGCGCACGCTTTCTTCGGTCGGCGTGGTGATCGCTTCATCGTACGCATTGGTGTGCAGCGAATTGCAGTTGTCGTAGATCGCAATCAGCGCCTGCAACGTGGTGCGGATGTCGTTGAAGTCGATCTCCTGCGCATGCAGTGAGCGGCCGCTGGTCTGCACGTGGTACTTCAGCTTCTGGCTGCGTTCGTTGGCGCCATAACGCTCCTTCATCGCGACGGCCCAGATTCTTCGGGCCACCCGACCGAGCACGGTGTACTCCGGGTCCATGCCGTTGCTGAAGAAGAAGCTCAGGTTGGGTGCGAAATCGTCGACGTGCATGCCGCGCGCCAGATAGGCTTCGACGAAGGTGAAACCGTTCGACAACGTGAACGCCAACTGGCTGATCGGGTTGGCCCCGGCTTCGGCGATGTGATAGCCGCTGATCGAAACGCTGTAGAAATTGCGCACATCGTGCTGCACGAAGTACTGCGCGATGTCGCCCATCACCTTCAAGCTGAACTCGGTGCTGAAGATGCAGGTGTTCTGGCCCTGATCTTCTTTCAGGATATCGGCCTGCACCGTTCCGCGCACGTTGGCCAGCGTCCATTCGCGGACCTTGGCGGCTTCGTCGGCGCTGGGTTTGCGTTGGTTGTCGGCCTCGAACTTCTCCAGGTTCTGGTCGATGGCCGTGTTCATGAACATCGCCAGGATCGTCGGCGCCGGGCCGTTGATGGTCATGCTGACGCTGGTGTTGGGACTCGTCAGATCAAACCCGCCATACAACACCTTGAGGTCATCGAGCATGGCGATCGACACCCCGCTGTTGCCGACCTTGCCGTAGATGTCGGGCCGCAGGTCGGGGTCGTTGCCATAGAGCGTGACGCTGTCGAACGCGGTGCTGAGCCTTTTGGCCGGCAAGCCTTCGCTGACGACCTTGAAGCGGCGGTTGGTGCGAAACGCGTCGCCCTCGCCTGCGAACATCCGGGTCGGGTCCTCGCCCTCTCGTTTGAATGCGAAGGTGCCCGCGGTGTACGGAAAGCTGCCCGGCACGTTGTCGAGCATCAGCCACTTCAGGATCTCGCCCTCACATTCCCAGGCCGGCAGCGCCACCTTCCTGATCTTGCTGCCCGACAGCGTGGTGTGGGTCAGCGTGGTTCGGATCTCCTTGCCGCGAATCTTGACTACGTACTCGTCGCCACCGTAGGCGCGCTGCATGTCGGGCCACATCGACAGCAGCTGGCGTGCCTGCGGTGACAACGCCCCGTCGCGCTGCGTGGCCAGGTCCTCGACTGCTTCGACGGCCTTGTGGCGGCCTGGTTTGTCACCGCGCAGCATCCGCGCCGTGGCACGCAGTTGCTGGCGCTCGCGTGCGATGCGCGACTGCGAAAGCGCCTGCTGCTTGTAGCCACGCACGGTGTCCGCGATGTCGGCCAGGTAGCGCACCCGTGCGCCGGGCACGATCGGCTGCTGCAGGGTGCTGTGGCGGGTGTCGACCGCAGGCAGGCGGCCCTCGGTCAGTGGCAGCCCCAGACCGGCCAGCCGCTTGCGGAGCGCCTGGTACAGCGCGGTCACACCGTCGTCGTTGAAGCGGCTGGCCATGGTGCCGAACACCGGCATCTGATCGGGCGGCGTCTTCCACGCATCCTGGTTGCGCTGCACCTGCTTGGCGACATCGCGAAGCGCATCGGCCGCGCCCTTGCGGTCGAACTTGTTGATGGCCACGAACTCGGCGAAGTCGAGCATGTCGATCTTCTCCAACTGGCTCGCGGCACCGAACTCCGGCGTCATCACATACATCGGCACGTCCACGAGCGGCACGATGGCGGCGTCGCCCTGGCCGATGCCGCTGGTTTCGACCACGATCAAATCGAACCCGGCGGCCTTGCATGCGGCCAGCACGTCGGGCAAGGCCTGACTCAACTCGCTGCCGAAATCGCGCGTGGCCAGGCTTCTCATGTAGACCTTCTGACCCTCGTTCCACGGGGAAATGGCATTCATCCGAATGCGGTCGCCCAGGAGTGCACCGCCGCTCTTGCGCCGGCTGGGATCGATCGAGATCACGGCAATGCGCAGCGCATCACCCTGGTCGAGGCGGATGCGGCGGATCAGCTCATCGGTCAGGCTGCTCTTGCCTGCGCCACCGGTGCCGGTGATGCCCAGCACGGGAGTCTTCGACGCTGCGGCAGCTTCGGTCAGTGCATTTTTGAGGGTAGCGGGCGCAGCGTCGTTCTCCAGTGCCGTGATGGTCTGCGCCAGTGCGCGCCAGGCGCCGTCATCGTGCCCCTGCAGCGCCGCCACTGAAGCCGGCGCATGCTGCGAAAGATCGACATCGCAGCGCATCACCATCTCGCCGATCATTCCCTGCAGTCCCATGCGCTGGCCATCTTCGGGGCTGTAGATGCGCGTCACACCGTAGTCCTGCAACTCCGCGATCTCTGAAGGCACGATCACGCCGCCGCCACCGCCGAAGACCTGGATGTGCCCGCCGCCACGCTGCTTGAGCAAGTCGACCATGTACTTGAAGTACTCGACATGCCCGCCCTGGTAGCTGCTGATGGCGATGCCTTGCACGTCTTCCTGCAGCGCGGCCGTGACAACCTCGTCGACCGAGCGGTTGTGCCCCAGGTGGATGACCTCGCAGCCCATGCCTTGCAGGATGCGCCGCATGATGTTGATCGCCGCGTCGTGGCCGTCGAACAGCGAAGCCGCGGTCACGAAGCGCACCTTGTGCGTGGGCCGGTAGTCGGCCAGGGCCTTGAGTTCGGCTGAGAGATCGGTCATTGCAGTCGCCCCTTCATGGTCTTGAAAGTCATGATGCCACTGCCGCTTGCCTATGGTTAACCCCGGGCACGAACGTGCGGGCGCGCACTGGCAAGCGCAGCGGTCGCTGATAGTCTCGCGACCCTGGCCCCGGTTGCGGGTCTCGCACCGACCAACACCGCATCCATGAGCACCTTTCTCGCCATCGACATCGGCAACAGCCGCCTGAAATGGGCGCTGTACGACGCACCCCGCCCGGGCGCTGTCTTGCTGCAACACGGCGCGGTGTTCGTCGAAACCATCGACGACCTGGCCGAGAAGTCCTGGGCCGATCTGCCCGAGCCCGCCAGCATGCTGGGTTGCGTGGTGGCCGGCGAAGCGGTGCGACGCCGGGTCGAGGAACAGCTGGAGCTGTGGGACATCGCCGCCAACTGGGTCGTGCCTTCGGCGCACGACGCCGGCCTCGTCAACGGCTACGACCACCCCAACCGGCTCGGCGCCGACCGTTGGGTGGCGCTGGCCGGCGCGCGCTCACGCGTGGAGATGGCGATAGATGATGGTGCCGAGCCACGTCCGGCGCTGGTGGTGATGGTGGGCACGGCGGTGACGGTGGACGCGCTGGATGCCGACGGCCACTTCCTGGGCGGGCTGATCATCCCGGGCTTCGGGCTGATGCAACGCGCACTCGAGATGGGCACCGCAGGGTTGAAGGTGCCCACCGGCGAGGTTGTCGACTTCCCCACCAACACCAGCGACGCCTTGATGAGTGGCGGCGCCAACGCCATCGCCGGCGCCATCGAACGCCAGGCCCGGCGCCTGCAGCAACGCACCGGCCAGGTGCCGCTGCTGCTGATGACGGGCGGCGCCGCATCGAAGCTGGCCCCGATCACCGACCTGCCCTTCGAGACCGTCGAGTCGCTGATCTTCGAGGGCCTGCTGCTGATGCAGTCCAGGCGCCTGGCGCTGTAGAAATCAAGCGCGCAGAACGATCCAAGTCAGCGGTCTACGCAGCGGCCAGACCGGAGCAACGCGCAGGACCTTGGGGGCCGGGCCGACCCCGGGCCGCCCCAGGGCGGCCAACTCCCCATCGGGGGACGACCGGCCAAAGGCCGGTCTTGGGGGCCAAAATTCCCGCCGGGCCGCCCCAAGGGAATTTGCTCCCCCTCGGGGGGACAACCGGCTGAACGCCGGTCTTGGGGCCAACAGTCACAACCAGCGCTGCAGCAACTCACTCAACTGCAGTCGCGAATAGGGCTTGGCCAGGTGACCATCCATGCCAGCCGCCATCGACTGCGCGGCATCATCGTCGAACGCATTGGCCGTCAGCGCCACCACCGGCACGCGCGGCAGCCGCAGCTTGGCTTCGCGGTCGCGAATCTGGCGCGTGGCGCTGTAGCCGTCCAGCACCGGCATCTGGATGTCCATCAGGATCAGGTCCACGCGCTGACTTTCAAGCATCTGCAGCGCTTGCGCGCCGTCTTCGGCTTCCATCACCTCGACGCCGAAGGAGCTGAGCATCTCGGCGCCGATCATGCGGTTGACGATGTTGTCTTCGACCAGCAACACGGTGCCTTCCATCGTGGCGCCGGTGTCGAGCGCGTGGAAGCCGGAATCGATGTTCGGCAGCGTCATGTGCGGCGCCAACGGCAGGGTCAGGGTGAATCCGAAGACCGACCCCACGCCGACCTCGCTGGCGACTTCGATGCGTCCGCCCATCGCCTGCACCAGACGCTGGCTGATGGCAAGACCGAGCCCAGTGCCGCCGCGCAACCTGGAACGTGTGCTGTCGACTTGGTGGAAGGCGTGGAACACCTGCTGCGTTGCCTGCTCCGGAATGCCGATGCCGGTGTCCTCGACCGTGAAGCGCACACGACATGAATCGATCGGACAGAACCCTTCTTCACGCCCGACCGACAGCATCACGCCCCCATTTTCGGTGAACTTGACCCCGTTTCCCAACAGGTTCAAGAGCACCTGCTTCAGACGCGGCGCGTCGCCGATGACGCTGTCGGGCATGTCCGGGTCTGTTTGCAAACGGATCGTCAGCCCGCGCGTCTCGGCCGTGGCCCGGAACAACGCCGTGGCCGACGCGGCCACCGAATGCAACGACATCGGCGTGGCCGACAACACGAGCTTGCCAGCTTCGATCTTGGAATGGTCGAGCACGTCGTTCAGGATGTCCATCAACGACTCGCCCGATGCCGCCGCGGTCTTGATGAGGCGCCGCTGGCGCGGGTCCAACGGAGTCTGCCGCATGAGCTCCAGTGCGCCCAGCACCCCGTTCATCGGCGTGCGAATCTCGTGGCTCATCGTCGCCAGGAACTGCGACTTGGCGACGTTTGCGGCTTCGGCTGCTTCCTTCGCTCGCACCAGCGATGCGTTGACATGGTCGGCCTCCAGGCTCTGGCGCATCGACTGCGTGGTCATCCCGTTGAACTCGCGCGTGGCGCGCCACATCGTGATACCGAACAACACGGCCAGCACCGCCACCGGCACCGAGCGGGCCTGCGTCGATAACAACGACACCAGCGTCAGCGAGCCCAGCTGCATCAGCAGCAGCACCCGGTAGCTGCGCCCCGCCAGCGACAGAAAGAAGGCCGACGTGGCCACCGACCCGCAGACCACCACCACGTAAACCGTGGCATGGCTGGCGCGGAGCGACGGATAAATCAGCGCAGTGGCCACCACCCACATCACTCCGACCAGCACCGCGTTGCCTTCGAGCTGGCGCACCACGTCGTCGATCGGCCGCCTGTCGTGCGGCACCGACTGCGAGAAGCGCTGCGCCAGAAGCAGGCGCCACACGCACACCACAGTTCCCAGCGCCAGGGTCGACAGCGCGGCGGCGGTCGCACCGGATGTCCAGCCGAGCCAGGCGGTGAACATCAGCGCCACGGCCAGCAGCGGCACGCTGCGCCCTGAGTTTCTAACTGCCAGACGCAGCATCTCGCGCCTGAGCGCGGTGTCGATATCGACGTTCGTGTCCTGCGCCGGCGGGCCCGACAGGCCAGCTTCGACAGCGGCGGTCTCTTGCGGCTGTCGGGCAGCGGCCGACACCGGATCGCCGCCGTCCGTGGCCGGGGCGCCGCCGCTGACCAGGTCCGGCGCGCTCATGACGATCGATGCAAGGCGTCGGAGCAAGGCGCGGAGCAAAAGTGAATAAGGGGCGGCACCGGACGCGAATCAGGACTGGATGTAGTTCTCCAGCTGCGCGATGGTCGTTTCGTGGTCGGCGATGATGTCGTCGAGGATGTCGCGGATCGAGATCATGCCCATTACGGTGTCACCGTCCACCACTGGGAGGTGACGAATCTTCTTGCTGCTCATCAACGCCATGCAGTCCTTGGTACCGGTGTCGGGGCTGACCATCAACACACGGGAGGTCATGATGTCGGCCACGCGTGTTTCTTTCGAATTGCGGCCCTGCAGCGCCACCTTGCGCGTGTAGTCGCGTTCGGAGAACACGCCGACCAGGCGTCCGCCGTCCATCACCATCAAGGCACCGGCTTCGTACTGCGCCAACAGTTCCAGCGCGCCATAGACGGTGTCGTCAGGGCGCACGTGCCAGAGCGTGCCGTCGCGCTTTTTCAACAGTTCCGAGACCGGTTTCATGCGCCCCCTCCAAGCGGCTGTCAGACTGCGGGAGCCTAACCGAAAGCGTCTGTGTCGCAACCCCCGTCGGCTGCCATCAAATGCCGGCTCGAGCCGCCACCTGATCCCCATCCGATGCCCAATCCATTGATGACCCGCAACGAGGCGCAGGCCCTGGACGTCGCCGACCCTCTGGCCGCGCTGCGTGACCAGTTCGACCTGCCGCCGGGGTTGATCTACCTCGACGGCAACTCACTCGGGCCGCTGCCGCGCGCGACCGCTGCCCGGGTGTGGCAGGCCGTGGTGCAGGAATGGGGGCAGCAGCTGATCGGCGGCTGGAACGGCGCTGGCTGGATCGATCTGCCGCAACGCGTCGGCGATCGCATCGGCCGACTGGTTGGCGCTGGCCCTGGCGAACTGGTGGTGGCCGATTCGACCAGCGTCAACCTGTACAAGGCGCTGAGCGCTGCGTTGTCGATGGTCGGCGCCACGGGCGACAGCCGCCGGGTGATCCTCACCGAGGCCGGCAACTTCCCTACCGACCTCTACATCGCGCAGAGCCTGGCGGCTGAGCGCGGGTTCGAGTTGCAGGCGGTCGATGCGCAAGACTTGCCGGTTCGGCTGGCCCGGGGCGGCGACGCGTCCGATGTCGCCGTGCTGATGCTGACCCACGTGAACTACCGCAGCGGGCGTCTGCACGACATGGCCGCGCTGTCGGCGGCGGCACACGCAGCCGGCACGCTGACCGTGTGGGACCTGGCCCACAGCGCCGGTGCGCTGCCGGTGGACCTGCATCGCGACGGCGCCGACTTCGCGGTCGGTTGCGGCTACAAGTACCTGAACGGCGGACCGGGGGCGCCGGCGTTCGTCTGGGCGCATCCACGGCATCTGCCGCAGTTGCGACAACCGCTGGCCGGGTGGATGGGTCATGCGGCACCGTTCGATTTCGCGCCCGGTTTCGAGCCTGCCAGCGGCATGTCGCGCTTTCTGTGCGGCACGCCGCCGGTGCTGTCGATGGTGGCACTGGCCTGCGGCGTGGACACCGTGCTGGCCGCCGAGCCGCATGGCGGCATGGCGGCGTTGCGCCGCAAGTCGCTGGCGCTGACGCGATTGTTCGCCACCAAGGTGGCCGCCGACTGCCCGCTGCTGTCCTTGGTGTCGCCAGCCCCTGACGAAGCACGCGGCAGCCAGGTCTGCCTGACACCGGTGGCGGGTCACGAAGCGCTGGCCTGGCCGGTGGTGCAGGCGCTGATCGCCCGCGGTGTGGTGGGTGACTTTCGCGCCGGCGACGCGGGTCAACCCCCGGGATCTGTCGGCGCCTTCGACATCCTGCGTTTCGGCTTCACGCCGCTGACGCTGCGCCACGTCGACGCCTGGGATGCCGCCGAACACCTGCGGCAGGTGCTGACCAGCGGCGAGTGGCGCCATCCTGATTTCATGCGCCGCAAGGCCGTCACCTGAGTCTCGTGCAGCCCGGCGCGTTTCGGCCGGGCCCCGCGACCGCAGAGTTGAAAGTCCACCGCTTTCCTGCCGGTACTCCGGAGGTGAGCTGCGTTCGCACCCATCAAGAATCGGGGTTGCACGGCCGCCCCGAGCCCCCGCATCACCGATGAAGTCACACCTGAACACCCTGCGCCGATCCCTGCGCCAGTTGCGCAATCACCCTGTGCTGGTGGCGTCGCTGCTGCTGGCCGCCGCGCTCGCGACCGGATTCGGTTTTTTGCTGGATCAATCGCGCGCAGACGGCCAGGCCCGCAAGAGCGCCGAAGTGCTGGCGTTCGAGCACTCCCCTGCCGACTGGCTGGTGCATGAGCGAGGGCTGGCTCACTTTCGCAGCGCGCTGGACCAGGGGCGGCTGGCGGCCGTCGGGCTCGTCGCCGCACCACGCGGGCTGGTGCTGTACACGCTCAGTGATGGCTCCAAGGCAAGCATGCAGGTGCCAGGTTGCAGCGAGCGGTCTTGCTCGGGCACGGTGCTCGACCGGCTGGACGACCGCAGCGCCGCCAGCGGCTTCGCGCTGACCTCGATCGAGATCGACCCGCGTCCGGCCAGCCGGCGCGTTGTCGACGCCATCGACCGGCTTCTGGTGCCGCTGCTGGTGCTGCTGGCGGTTGGTGGGTTGATGTTTGCCGTGCTGCGGCAGCAGGGCGGGTTCGGCAACGCCGCGGCAAGGCTGGCGCAGCGCCCACAGACCCGCTTCGACGATGTGATCGGCGCCGAAGAAGCCAAGGCGGCGCTGCGGCGCGTCAAGGCCTTCCTGCACGACCCGACGCGGTATGCCCGGCTCGGTGCGGCGGCGCCCCGCGGCGTGTTGCTGGTCGGGCCGCCGGGCACCGGCAAGACCCTGCTGGCCAAGGCGCTGGCCGGCGAGAGCCAGGCCAGTTTCATCGCCGTCGACGGCTCGTACTTCACGTCGATGTTCTTCGGCGCCGGCGTCACCAAGGTGCGCGACCTGTTCAAGCTGGCGCGAAAGCACGCCCCCTGCGTGCTGTTCATCGACGAGATCGACGGCATCGGCAGACGCTCGGGGGCTGCGTCTGCATCGGGTGGCGGTGGCGCCCCGGGCGGCGGTTCCGGCGGCAGTGCCGAGTCGGAACTGAACCGCATCATCAACCGCGTGCTGGTCGAGATGGACGGCTTCCAGGCGCTGGACAACGTGGTGGTGGTGGCCGCCACCAACCACGAGCACCAGATCGACGATGCGCTGCGCCGCCCCGGCCGCTTCGACCTGCTGGTGCGCCTCGGCGCGCCGACGCTGCCCGAGCGCCAACGCCTGTACGAGCACTGCATCGAACGCTTGCGCCATGACGGCCGGGCCGACAGCGCGGCACTGGCGCGCATGTCGGCCGGCATGACCCCGGCCGACATCGCCAACGTCGTCAACCAGGCGGCATCGACGGCTGCCGAAGCAGGCGCCGACAGCGTCGGTGCTGAACATCTGCTGCGGGCGGTCGAATCGCAGCAACTCGGCGGTGCGCTGCGCACCGGCCAGGCCCCGCTGGCCGACGACACGCGGCGGCGGCTGGCGATCCATGAAGCCGGCCATGCACTGGTGGCCCATGGTCTGCGGGTCGGCGCGGTCGAACGCGTCAGCATCGAACCGCGCGGCAAGGCCTTGGGCGTGACCTACATCAGCCGCGAGTCCGAAGACCCGCTCTATGCGCAGGCCGAACTCGGCAGCCGGCTTGCGATGATGCTCGGCGGCCGCGAAGCCGAACTGCTGGCGCTGGGCAGCGTGTCCAGCGGCGCATCGGACGACTTGAAGCGGGCATCGGAGCTGGCGGTGGAGATGGTCGGTGCGCTGGGGTTCTCGAAGACCTTCGGCTTGTTGAGCGTGGCCGGGGTGCCGCGCGACCTGCTGGGACCCGACGTGCAGTCAGCGCTGCTGAGCGAAGCCCGTGCGCTGCTGGAGCAGGCCCAGTCCCGTGCGCTGCAGGTGCTGATGCAGCACCGCACGCGACTCGATTCGCTGGCGCGTGCGCTGCTGGAGCGCGAGGTGATCGGCGGTGCCGAATTGCTGAACCTGCTCGAAGGCACCGTTGTGCTGTCGGGTGGAAACCCGGACATCGACTCACAGCTGTCGCGGCTGCACCCGAGCTTCAGGCCGCACCCGGCGCGGCCAGCGGTGCCGACAGCCACTGAGGCCTGCCTGCCCGCCTGAGAGCGCCGCGCAGCCAAAGCCGCAATCATCGCTTCGGCGGGGCGGTGGCCGCAAGGACGGGGTTCGCACGGGAGATTGGCCTACGTCAGGCGTCAAAACGATCCACTATGGTCGAGCGCTCGGGGAGGAGACGACCCGACCCACAAATAGGAGAAAACCCATGAACCGTCTGATCTGGATTGTTGGCCTTGTCGTTATCGTTCTGTTCATCCTGAGCTACATCGGCTTTCGCTGACCCGGCAGCCGGATCCGCCGGTCGCTGACCGGCGGTGATCGACAACGGTGCTCCGAATTACAGCAGGCGGACGAGGGCTGCCTCGAAGCGTTGCACCGTTTCTTCGACGTGCATCAGCTTGTCGAGCCCGAAGAGGCCGACCCTGAAGGCTCGGTAGCCTTCGGGTTCGTCACACCCCAGCGGGACGCCAGCAGCCACCTGAATGCCCTGTTCGGCAAACGCCTGGGTGTTGGCCCAATCGGCATGGTCGGTGTAGCTGACCACGACACTCGGCGCCTGGAAGCCCGGTGCCGCCACGCTGGCAATGCCTTTTGATTCCAGCAGCGTTCGCACCCGTTGCCCAAGCTCAGCCTGAGCCGCCTTGGCGGCCGCAAAACCCATCGCTTCGGTCTCCTTGATGGCGTCGCGCAGCATCACCAGGCCATCGGTCGGGAAGGTGGCGTGGTAGGCCATCGCGCCCTTCTCGTGCGCTTCCATCATCGCCAGCCACTTGCGCAGATCGAGCGCGAAACTGCTGCTGGTGGTGCCCTGCATCACTGCCTTCGCATGCGCCGACAACATCACCAAGCCTGCGCAGGGCGTGCTGCTCCAGCCCTTTTGCGGGGCACTGACCAGCACGTCGACCCCGGTGGCCTTCATGTCGACCCAGGTCGCGCCCGACGCCACGCAGTCCAGTACGAACACGCCGCCGTGCTCGTGCACCGCAGCAGCAATCGCCTGCAGGTGATCGTCGGGAAGGATCAGACCGGCCGAGGTTTCCACATGGGGTGCGAACACCACCGCTGGCTTCTCGTTGCGGATGGTCTGCACGATCTCGTCCAGCGGCGCGGGCGCAAACGGCGACTTCGGCTGCTGCGCGTTCATGCGCGCCTTCAACACGGTCTGCTTCGAAGGGATGCCACCCATCTCGAAAATCTGCGTCCAGCGGTAGCTGAACCAGCCGTTGCGAACCACCAGCACCGGCTTGCCAGTGGCGAATTGACGCGCCACCGCTTCCATCCCGAAGGTGCCACTGCCCGGCACCACGACCGCGGCATCCGCGGCGTAGACCGCCTTCAGCGACGCCGAGATCTCCTGCATCACGACAGCGAAGCGCTTGGACATGTGGTTCAGCGCGCGGTCGGTGTAGACCACCGAATATTCGAGCAAGCCGTCGGGATCGACATCTGGCAACAGTGCGGGCATGGGAGTCTCCTCGTCGTCACGGCACCCCGAGCGTAGAACCGCCGGTGGTGCGTCAGGCAAGGCTAACAGGGCAGAGCCGCTGCCGCTCACGGGGCCGGTGGGCTGCCTAGAATTGATACTCCGATCGACACCAACCGACATCCCTGCGACAGGGGCGCCGGTTCGCAACCGAAGGCGCCGACCATGGACACCCGCACTTCCCCCCACCGTCTGCGCATCAGCCAACTGCGTGAAGCGATGCAGGCCGACGGCATCGACGCGCTGCTGGTGCCGTCTGCCGACCCGCACCTGAGCGAATACCTGCCCGAACGTTGGCAGGGCCGGCAGTGGCTGTCGGGGTTCACCGGGTCGATGGGCACCCTGGTCGTGACCGCCGATCACGCGCTGCTGTTCGCCGACAGCCGCTACTGGGAACAGGCAGCAGCCGAGTTGGCCGGCAGCGGCATCGATCTGAAGAAGATCGCCACCGGCACCTCGGCTGCCCACATCGACTGGTTGGCCGCAGAGCTGCCGCGTGGCAGCACGGTGGCGGTCGACGGGCAGGTGTTGGCGCTGGCCGCCGCCACCGCACTGCGCAAGGCGCTCGACGGCGCGGGCATCGCCCTGCGCACCGACACCGACACGCTGGAAGCGATCTGGCCCGACCGCCCCGGCCTGCCGCAGCAGCCCGTCTATGCCCATGCCGGGCCGCATGCCGTTCAGCCGCGCAGTGCCAAGCTGAGCGCGCTGCGGCAGGCGATGGCGACCAAGGGCGTCACCCACCACTTCGTCTCGACCGTCGACGACCTGGCCTGGATCACCAACCTGCGTGGCAGCGACGTCGCCTACAACCCGGTGTTTCTGGCGCACCTGCTGCTGGACCAAACGGGTGGCACGCTGTTCATCGACGCCGGCAAGATCGACGCGGCGCTGGCCGAAGCACTCGCCGCCGACGGCCTTCGCATCGCGCCCTATGCCGATGCTGCCACCGCGCTGGCCGCGTTGCCCGCCGACGCCGCGCTGCTGGTCGACCCGAAGCGCATCACCCACGGCCTGCGCGCGGCGGTGGCGGCAGATTGCACGGTGGTCGAGGCCATCAACCCCAGCACGCTGCTGAAGAGCCGCAAGTCCGATGCCGAAGCCGCGTTCGTGCGCGAGGCGATGGCCGAGGACGGCGCCGCGATGTGCGAGTTCTATGCCGACTTCGAAGCCTCGCTGGCGCGCGGCGATGCCTGGACCGAAGTCACGGTCGACGAGAAGCTCAGCGCCGCCCGCGCGCGCCGCAGCCATTTCGTCGGCCTGAGCTTCCCGGTGATCGCCGGCTTTGCGGCCAATGGCGCAATGCCGCACTACCGCGCCAGTGCCGAGTCGCATGCGGCGATCGAAGTGGCTGAAGGCGAAGGCGCGCTGCTGCTGATCGACAGCGGCGGGCAATACCTTGGCGGCACCACCGACATCACCCGGGTGTGGCCGATCGGTACCGTCACCGCAGCGATGAAACGCGACTACACGCTGGTGCTGAAAGGCACGATGCAGTTGTCACGGGCCCGCTTTCCGCGCGGCACGCTGAGCCCCATGCTGGACGCGCTGGCACGGGGGCCGTTGTGGGCCGAAGGCATCGACTTCGGCCACGGCACCGGCCATGGCGTGGGCTACTTCCTGAACGTGCACGAGGGTCCGCAGTCGATCAGCAAGGCCATCACCGAAGCCCACATGGCGATGGAGCCGGGCATGATCACCTCGATCGAGCCGGGCGTTTACCGGGCCGGGCGCTGGGGCGTGCGGATCGAGAACCTGGTGCTGAACGTGCCGTCGGCCACAACCGACGGCGCCGACGACTTCGGCGAGTTTCTCGAATTTGAAACCCTCACGCTGTGCCCCATCGACACCCGCTGCATCGACATGAAGCTGATGCGCAGCGACGAGATCGACTGGCTCAACCGCTACCACGCCACCGTGCGCGCCAAGCTGGCCCCGCGAATCAGCGGCGCAGCCCTGGCATGGCTCCAAGAGCGCACCGCGCCGGTCTGACCGCAGACGCTGCGCAAGCGAAGCGCAGCAAAGACACCCAACAGCCCCGCGGAACCGGCTTTGCCGGGCCGCAGGCGAACGCCCCCTCGGGGGGCAGCGACCAACAGGGAGCGTGGGGGCCTCGGTTCACTTTCCGTACTTCGCAATCAAGCCCTTGGCCGAAGCCAACAGTTCCTTGCCCTTGAAGCCGCGCTTGTCCATGTCGGCGACCCAGTCTTCGTCGATCTCGGCCGAGCGCTTGACGAACTGCTCGCGCTCGGCCGGGCTCACCTGGTAAATCGTGTTGCCGTGGTCGACCGCTGCCTTGCGGCCGATCGGGTCGTTGCCCTGCTGGGTCTTGCCGAGCCAGCCCGAGGTGGCGAGTCCCGAATTGTTGTCGATGACCTTCTTCAGGTCCGGCGCCAGCGACTCGTATTTCGGCTTGTTCATCGCCATCACGAAGGTGGTGGTGTAGAGCGCCGGGCCACTGTTGTCGAACTCGGTGTGGAACTTGGTCAGCTCCTGCACCTTGACCGAAGGCACCACCTCCCACGGGATCACGCAGGCGTCGATGGTGCCTTTGCTGAGCGCGTCGGGAATGCCCGGCAGCGGCATGCCCACCGGCGTGGCACCGAGGGTGCCCAGCAGCTTGGTGATCTGCCGCGTGGGGCCGCGCACCTTCATGCTACGCAGATCGGCGGGTGTCTTGACGAGCTTGGTGGCCGAATGGATGACCCCGGGGCCATGCACCTGCAGCGCCAGCACATGGGTTTCCTTGAACTCGTCCGGGCACTGGGTCTGAAAGTATTCCCAATAGGCCTTGGACGTGGCTTCGGCGTTGTTCATGATGAACGGCAGCTCGAAGACTTCGATGCGCGGAAATCGGCCGGCGGTGGTGCCCGGCAGGGTCCACACGATGTCGACCACGCCGTCGCGGGCCTGGTCGTAGAGCTGGGCCGGGCCGCCGCCGAGTTGCATCGCGGGGTAGCCCTCGAACTTGATGCGGCCGCCGGACTCCTTCTCGACCTTCTCCATCCACGGCTTGTGCATCAGCAGCCACACGTTGGACATCGGCGCCATGAAGGTGTGGAACTTGAGCGTGACGCTCTGCTGGGCGAGCCCGGCCAGATGCGGCACCCCGAGCGCTGCCGCGGCAGCGCCCTTGACGAAGGTTCGACGTTGGATCAAGGGAGGTCTCCGGCGTGGGGAATTCCCAAAGTTAACGGCGCGGCTGCCCGCGGGTGGTCACGGTTTACCCTGAGGTTGGGTGCGCGCCGCAGCCACCAGCACCCTGCGCCTGCCTTGCCCGCTTGCCGCTCAGACCTCGCCGCCGAAGACCTTGATCAGGTTGTCGATGTATTTCTCGACCAGCTTCTCGAACTCGGCCTGCACCACCGGTGTCACCACTGACTTCATCAGCCCGGGTACCGGCACATCCACCGTGCCGTCGACCTTGAATGCGAGTGCGGTGCCGGCCTTGCCCTCGGTGATGGTCCAGCTGCCGCCGATCAGGGCGTTGCCGTCGCCATCGACCGGTGTCCACTTCACCGTGCCCTTGCTGCGGTTGCTGACGTATTTGCTGGCATAAACCGTCTGCAGACTGGCCGGCCCGGCGCCGACCTTTTGCATCTCCCATCGGTAGGTGCCGCCGCCCAGGTCGTGGAGCTGCTTGACCTTCGGGAAATGGCTGACCGATTCGGGCACATCGGAGAGCAGATCGAAGACCTGCTTGAACGGTGCCTTGACCGTGAATTCGTAGCCCAGGTCGATGGTGGCGGTGACGGTCATGGGGGGTTCCTTTCAGCTAGAGCGCCCGATAGCCGGCAAGCGCGGGTCTGGACAAAGAAGAGCCGCGGAACCGGCTTTGCCGGGCCGCAGGCGAGCGCCCCCCTGGCGGGCAGCGACCGTCAGTGAGCGTGGGGGCTCAATTATTCGCCGGCCCACGGCAGCATCAGACTCAGGTTCAGCAGCTTGTCGAATTCGGGCTCGAAGCGGTCGATGATGGCCTGCGGGTCGGCGCACAGCACATCGTCGGTGATGAGCCCGAACTGCACGAAACCGCCATAGCTCAGGATCGACACGCCGACCCCGATGTCGCCCGACGCCGGCACCCAGAACATCGTTTGCCGAAGGGTCGAACCGCAGAAGCGCAACGGTACCGCGGGGCCCGGCACGTTGGTCATCACCGCCGTGGCCTTCTTCGCGAACAGGCCCAGCACCGCATCCTGCACCGGCTTGACGAACAGCCCGCTGACCGCCAGCACCGCGAAGGCCAGCAGCGGCTGGTAGCTGCCTTTGAGTTGCGCCATGCGCTGTCGCACCGCCTGCACGCGCTCGATCGGGTTCGAGATGCCCACCGGCAACACCAGCGGCGCGAGCCCGAAGCGGTTGCCCAGTTGCCAGGCCTTGTCCAGCGGGCGCAGATTGACGGGCACCATGGCGCGAATCTCGCGCCCGGCGGGGTCTTCGCCTTGAGACTGCAGCCAGCCGCCGATGGCCCCGGCGACGCACGACAGCAGCAGGTCGTTGATGGTGCAACCGAGCCCCTTGCTGACCGTCTTGACCGGATCGAGCGCCAGCGGCTCGCTCCAGGCCACCACCTTGCGGCCCCCCGGGCGGCGGTCGGGGCGACCCTTCAGGAGCGTGGCCGAATCGTCGGGCATCAGCGCCAGCGCGGCCACATCGTTCAAGACCTTGAAGCCGGTGCGCGCGACGTTGATCGAGCCTTCGAATGAACCCAGCAAGGACGCCTGCGGGTCCGACAGGAGTTCGATCGACTTCGAGATGCCACCGCCGTACATGCCGATGGCCTTGGTGGTGAGGTCGGTCAGCGGCTTGATGACGGCATCGGACAACCAGTCGGAGTCCTGAGGGTCGACGCGGGTGCGACGTTTGCGTTGCGGGGGATCGCTGCCACCATCGGTGATCGACAGCATCACCGATATCAGCGCGATGCCGTCGCCGATGCAGTGGTGGATGCGGGCGACGATGGCGCTGCCGCCTTCGTAGTCGGCGATGAAGTGAAACTGCCACAGCGGTCGCGATGGATCCAGCGGCGTGGCGGCCAAGTCGCCACACAGTCGTTGCAGCGAACGCCGCGCGGCGCCGGCGGCATCGCCTGCCTTGCCCAACGGATCGGGTGCCAACCTGGCTTCGACCACATGCAGCTCGATGTCGAAGGCCCCGTCGTCGACCCAGGTGGCGCCCATCGCGTCGGGCACCGCAAGCTGCCGGAAGCGGTCGTACTTCAGCAGTTTGTCGGTCACCCGCTCACGCAATGCGGCAAGCGCGATCGCCGGGGTCAGCAGCCACACGCCAACGATCATCATCAGGTTGACGTCGTTGTCCATGCGCAGCCACGCGGTGTCCACTCGTGACATGCGCATGGCTTCGGGCATCGGGGCAACTCCTGTGTTGGGGGCGGCCGTTGCAACGGCCAGCGGGCACGATGCTGGGTAACATCGGCTCCGTCAAGCCTGGACTTTCACCCACGGAGCAACCGTCATGGCCGATAGCAATTCGAACCCAGCCGCCTTCGAGCAAGCCGTCGTCGACAGCAAGCAGCTGTCGGAGAAGCCCGACAACGCGACGCTGCTGAAGATCTATGCGCTGTACAAGCAGGCCACCGCGGGCGATGCAGAAGGCAAGCGCCCCGGGTTCACCGACATGGTCGGCCGTGCCAAGTACGACGCCTGGGCCGAGTGCAAGGGCCAGAGCAAAGCCGACGCGATGAAGGCTTACACCGACCTGATCGAATCGCTCAAGTAAGTCCGCAGCCAGCCGAAGTCACACGGATTCCCTCATCACCGGAAACCGCGCACAAGGCGCCGGGACAACCGCAGATGCGTGCTGCAGTGAAGCTTCAAGACCCGCCAGCAACATCGGCAACGGCGACCACCCGGCGGACGGTGCTGCGCCATCTGGTGGCCGGTGCAGCCAGCGGTGCCACGGCGCTGGGTCTGCCGGCGCTGGCGCAGGTCGACCGCAGGACGATCCTGCTGGGCCAGTCGGCGGCGCTCTCGGGTCCGGCGGCGCAACTCGGCCTGCAGATGAACCGCGGCGCGGCGATCTTCTTCGAGCGTTTGAATGCCGAAGGCGGCGTCAACGGCCGCATGGTGGAACTGAAGGCGCTGGACGACGGCTACGAGCCTGACCGCTGCCGTGCCAACACGCAGACCCTGATCGAGAAGGAAGGTGTGTTCGCGTTGTTCGGCTATGTCGGCACGCCCACCTCACTGGCTGCGTTGCCGGTGGTGACCGCCGCGGCAGTGCCGTTCATCGCCCCGTTCACGGGCGCCGAAGCGCTGCGCGAGCCCTTCAACCGCCAGGTCTTCCATGTGCGGGCTTCGTACTACGACGAAACCGCGTTGATCGTCAGCCAGCTCACCGCGCTGGGCCGCAAGAAGATCGCCGTGCTGCGGCAGAACGACAGCTACGGACAGGCCGGACTCGACGGGGTCAGCCGGGCGCTGGCCAGTCACAGCCTGGAGCCGGCAGCGGTGGGCCTGGTGCAGCGCAACAGCGTCGACGTGGCGGCTGCGGTGCAGGCGATCGTGCCCGCGCGGCCCGACGCGGTGGTGATGATCGGCGCCTACAAGGGCTGCGCGGCCTTCATCCGCGCCGCGCGCGCCGCGGGCTACGGCGGCGGCTTCTACAACGTGTCATTCGTCGGCACGCAGGCGCTGGCCGATGAACTGGGCGAGCAAGCCAACGGCGTCGTCATCAGCCAGGTGATGCCGTTCCCGTTCAGCACCACCACGCCGATCGCCCGCGAATACGGCGATGCCGTGCGTCGGGCTGGCAACGGCGCCAGCGCCAACTACTCGAGCATGGAAGGCTATCTGGGCGCAAAAGTGCTGGCCGAGGGGCTGCGCCGCGCCGGTGGCTCGCTGACGCGCGACGGCCTGATCGCAGGGCTGGAAAGCCTTCAGCACTTTAATGTCGGTGGCTTCCCGATCGACTTCGGTCCGCGCAAGCACACCGCGTCGAACTTCGTCGAGTTGTCGATGCTGACCGGCGACGGCAAGGTCAGGCGCTGACCCTCGGGCCCGGTCTCAGGGCTTCGGCCCCAGCGCCCGCTCGATCGCCGCCACCAGTGCCGGGCTGCCCGGCGCGACATCGCTGTCGAAGCTGGCGAGCGCGCGGCCGTCACGGCCGATCAGGTACTTGTGGAAGTTCCAGCCCGGGGCCTGGCCGGTGGCCTTCGCAAGTGATGCGAACAGCGGGTTGGCGTCGCGACCCTTGACCACCGACTTCGAGAACATCGGAAACTTGACGCCGTAGGTGTTGGCGCAGAAGTCGGCGATCGCCCGGCCACCGCCCGGCTCCTGCTGGCCGAAGTCGTTGGACGGAAAGCCCAGGACCACCAGTCCTCGAGCGGCATAGCGCGCATGCAGCTTTTCGAGCCCTTCGTACTGTGGGGTGAAGCCGCAGAAGCTTGCGGTGTTGACCACCAGCAGCACCTTGCCGCTGTACTGGCACAGCGCTTGTGGCTTTTCGTCCTGCAAGCGAGCGAAGGTCTGCTGCAGCAGAGCTGGGCAGGCAGCCGCGGGCGCGGCGCCAGATGCTGCGGCGGGCGCGGATGTTGCCGGAGCGACTTGCAACAACAAAACGACAGCAGACAGTGCAATTGGCAGGCGGAATGCAATGGACATGTTGGAGTCTCCTTTGCCCTGAACCCTACCGCAGCCACCGGACCTTCCCTAGCAGACAGATGCGCACTTTGCGTCCAAGATGTCGATTGAATCCGATCGCTTTGGAGACCGAACCTTGATCCTGACCCCACGTATAAATGTAATTCGGCTGGCCGCTGCCGCCGTCGTCGCCCTGAGCACCCTCAGCGTCGGCCCTGTGCTGGCGCAGAGTGCAAAGCCCCCAGCCGGCCTGCCCAACACCCTGGCGTGGAGCGCCTACGACGTGGGCTCGGGCGGCTACAACCAGGCGGTTGCGATCGGCAATGCGTTGAAGCAGAAGTACGGCGTCAACCTGCGCGTGTTGCCGGGCAAGAGCGACATTGCCCGCACCCTGCCGGCTCGCGAGGGTCAAGTCCAGTTTTCGGCCAACGGCGTCGGTGGCAGCTACCTCGCGCAAGAAGGCGTGTTCGAGTTCGGCGCCAAGACCTGGGGTCCGCAGCCGATCCGCGGCTTGCTGCTGAACAACTCCGACCAGTTGCTGACGGTCGTCGCCGCCAAAGATTCGGGCGTCAAGACGGTGGCCGATCTGAAGGGCAAGCGCGTCGCGTGGGTGATCGGCTCGCCTTCGCTGAACCAGAACATCACCGCCATCCTGGCCTTTGCCAACCTGACCTGGGACGATGTCAAGCGGGTCGACTTCGGCGGCTTCGGCGCCGCGATGGACGGGGTCATCAACGGCCAGGCCGATGCGGCCTTCACGTCATCGATCTCGGGCAAGGCCTACCAGTTGGCGAAGTCGCCGCGCGGCATCGTCTATCCGGTGATCCCGCATGGCGACAAGGCCGGCTGGAAACGGCTCAACACCACCGCGCCGTTCTTCATCCCGTTCAATGGCAGCGAAGGCGCCGACCTCGACGCCAAGAACAAGGTCGAATCGGCCACTTATCCGTACCCGATCCTGATGACCTATGCCAAGCAGGACGCCGAAAGCGTCTATGCGATGACCAAGGCCATGGTCGAGAGCTACGACGACTACAAGGACGCAGCACCGGGCAACAACGGCTGGGCGGCCGACCGCCAGAACTTCGCCTGGGTGATCCCGTTCCACGAGGGCGCGATCCGCTACTGGAAAGAAAAGGGCTTGTGGAAACCCGAGCACCAGGCCCACAACGACAAGCTGGTCGAACGCCAGACCGTGCTGGCCGACGCCTGGAAAAAGACGGTGGCATCGGCTTCGGGTGACGATGCGGCATTCGAACACGCGTGGCAGAAGGCCCGTGTCGATGCGCTGAAGAAGGCCGGCTTCGAGCCGGGCGTGACCACCTGGTGACCGACGCCTGAGGCGAACCCCCTCAACGATTCCGTGAACGACCGTCGGCGACGGTCGTTTCCGTTTCTGCCTCCCGTTTCTGCCTCCCGTTTCTGCCTCCCGTTTCTGTCTCCCGTTTCTGTCTCCCGTTCTTGCCTCCCGTTCTTGCCTCCCGCTTCTGCGTTCAGTTTTTGCATCCTGTCAGGAAGAGCCGACACCGTGGCCACACCCCAACCCCCCGCAAGCCCCGCGGCTGCCGCATCCCCAACCCCGGTCGGCGCCGCCACCGTGGCCGGCACCGCGCCCGAAAGCCGCCATCGCACGTTGTCTGCGTTCTGGCGCGCGGTGGTGGTGGTCACCGGCATTGCTGCGATCGTGCTGTCGCTCAACAAGATCCTGAACCTCGGGTTCTTCGTCAACTTCACGTTGCTCGACAACGCCTACCTGTACCTGCTGTGTGCACTGCTGGTCAGCACGGTGTTCCTGTTCTTGCCGGCCTCGTCGCGCGCACGCCAGGACGCCGTGCCGTGGTATGACGCGCTCTTGTGGGCGCTGACGGTGGCGGTGTTCGGCTACTTCGCCTTCAACAGCAATGCGATCCTGCAGGAAGCCTGGGAGTTCATGGCGCCCACCACCGCGGTCTGGGTGGCTGCGCTCGGCTGGTTGCTGCTGCTGGAAGCCACGCGACGCGCCGGTGGCACCGCCGTGTTCGTGGTGGTGGCGATCATCTCGCTGTACCCGGTCTACGCCGGCCACATGCCAGGTCCGATCGCCGGTCTGCCGCAACCGTTCAGCACCACCGCGGGCTACCACTTCGCCAGCAGCGAGAGTGTGCTGGGCATTCCGATGCGCGCCTTCGGCGAACTCGTGATCGGCTTCGTCATGTTCGGCGCGGTGCTGCAATACACCGGCGCGGCGCAGTTCTTCAACAACATCGCGTTTGCGCTCTTCGGCCGCGTGCGCGGCGGGCCGGCCAAGGTGTCGATCTTCGCCAGCGGGCTGATGGGGTCGGTCTCGGGCAGCGTGGTCTCCAACGTGCTGACCACCGGCGTGGTGACGATTCCGGCCATGAAGCGCACGGGCTTCAGCCCCGCCTATGCCGGCGGGGTCGAGGCCTGCGCGTCGACCGGCGGTGTGTTGATGCCGCCGATCATGGGTGCCACCGCCTTCGTGATGGCGTCGTTCCTGGGCATTCCGTACAGCACCGTGGTAGTGGCAGCGCTGGTGCCTTCGCTGCTGTTCTACTTCGGCCTCTTCGTGCAAATCGACGGTTATGCCGCCGGACGCGGGTTGAAGGGTCTACCGCGTTCGGAGCTGCCCTCGATCAAGACCACGGTGGCCGAAGGCTGGCAGTACATCTTTGTCTTCGTGCTGCTGGTGTGGATGCTGCTGGTGCTGCAGCAGGAAGCGATCGCGCCGTTCTATGCGACTGCACTGCTGCTGGTGATCAACCAGGTTTGGCGGCGCCATCGGCTGTCCTGGTCGCGCGCCGGGGCGCTGCTGGAAGGCGTCAGCAAGTCGCTGGCCGAACTGGCGGCGCTGCTGGCCGGGGTGGGCCTGATCATCGGCTCGCTGTCGGTCACGGGTCTGGCGGGCACGCTGGCCAATGACCTCGTCTATCTGGCCGGCAACAACATCTATGTGCTGCTGGTGATGGGGGCCATCACCAGTTTCATCTTCGGCATGGGGATGACGATCACCGCCTGCTACATCTTCCTGGCGATCGTGCTGGCGCCGCCGTTGATCGCCGCCGGATTCGACCCGGTGGCGGTGCACCTCTTCATGATGTATTGGGGCATGGTGTCGTTCATCACACCGCCGGTGGCATTGGCGTCGTTCGTGGCCGCGGGCATCGCCGGGGCGCGGCCGATCGATGTCGGTCTGCAATCGATGCGCCTGGGCAGCACGATGTATTTCGTGCCCTTCTTCTTCGTGCTCAACCCGGCGTTGATCGGGCGCGGCGAACCGCTGGACATCGCCATCGTCGTGACCACGGCATTTCTGGGAATCCTGCTGATTGCCTCGGCTTTCGAAGGCTGGCTGATCGGCTTCGGCAGGCTCGGCAGGACACCCGCCGGCCTGCTGGCGCGGGTGCTGCTGTTTGGTGCCGGCATGGCGATGGCGCTGCCCGGCGGTGGCGACCTGGGCCTGTCGCACCTGCAACTGGCGCTGGCCGGCGCGGTGCTGGCGACCTCGGCGGTTCTGCTGGCAAGGTTTGCCGGCACGCGCGGGGCTGCGGGGGCACGGTAGGTCGCTCGACTCCTGCCAGGCAACATCATCACCACGGGACCGCCACCATGAAACGCCTCACCGCAACCATCCTTTTGACAGCGGCCATCGGTTCTCACGCCACCGAGCCGCCCTACAACCCAGCCGCGGATGCGCATGCCGACGTGCGCGCCGGCCTGGCGGCGGCAGCCGAGGCCAAGCTGCCCGTGCTGCTGGTGTTCGGCGCCAACTGGTGCGGTGACTGCAAGATGCTGGACACGGCGTTCAAGACCGGTGTCAGCGCGCCATTGATCCGCCAGCACTTCAAGGTCGTCAAGATCGATGTCGGACGTTTCGACCACAACCTGGACATCGCCGCCAGGTATGGCGTGCCGTTGAAGAAAGGCATCCCTGCGGTGGCGGTGGTGTCCCCGCAAGGCCAGGTGATCTACGCCACGCAGGGCGGAGAACTGGCCGACGCCCGGAACATGGGCGACCAAGGCATCTACGACTTCTTTGCCAAGGTGGCGGCACCCGCCAGATAGCTGCCGACTTCAGCCTTTGCGGGCTGCAGTCTTGGTGCCTGCCTTCGAATCGGTGGGCTTCGACTTCGCCTTGGCCTTGGGCGCCGGCGCGGCGTTGTCGTCAACGGCGGTGGAGGCCTTCGACGATCGCTTTGCCGGGGGCGGGCTGCCGCTCAGCAGGGCATCCAGATTTTTGATGATCTCGACCTCGATCGACCGGCTGAAGGCGCCCAGCAAAAACCCCAGCTTGGCGTTGAGCTCGAAATGATCGGGTGCCACCATCAGCTGTCCCTTGACACCGGTGCGGGTGAACTCGACCGTGTCGCAATCGTCGCCTTCGACGATGGTGCACGCCATGTCGAACTTCTCCTCGACCTGTTCGGCCCAGGCAAGGGCCAGTTTGCGGGCCCTGGGCAAGCCGAGCTGGTGCTCGCGGTGGATGTGGATGTCGGGCATCGGGGTGGGCTGCAGGTGGTTGCTGGGCGGGCGATGAGGGGGTCGGGCATGCCCCGCATCAGCCGGGGTGCGCGAGTTTGGCGCGTCGCTCTGCCTTCGGCAAGGCGGCCAGTGTTTTGACCTGACGGTAGAAGCGTTCGAAATCGCCACCGCTGCTCGCGAACAAGCGCTCGAACTCCGGCACCAGTTCGTTGTAGGCCGCCTGGACGCCGAAAGCGGCGTTGTTGGCGCTGGCGAACCAGGCGTCGTAGCCGGCATAGCCACCCCACTGCGTGGCCTTGACGCGCTCGTACTCAGTCCGCAGTTCGGCCATCAGCGCGGCTTTGCGCTGCAGCTTCTCTGCATCCGGCTCGGGGCTGCCGTACAGCGCATCCAGCTTTTCACGCCAAGTCAGCGTCAAGGCACGGAAGTCCTGCCGGCGGCGGTCGAAGCGCATGTACTCGTCACGCGCCACCGCATCGGCCTGCGTTGCCAGCCAGCGTTCGCCACCGATGCGCTCGACCGTTACCGCGAACGATTCGTTGAAGGTGGTGTCGTCGGCCGCGTAGGCGACCTGGTGCGCCAGTTCATGAAAGATCAACCGCGCCAGTTCGCCTTCGGGCCAGCGGATGAAGGTGCTGAGCAACGGGTCGCCGCCCAGCCATTCGGTCAAGCCGAGCGTGGAGTAGGCCGGCACGCCATAGACCCGCACTTCGAAGCCCTGCCCTTGCAGCTGAGACGCCAGCTCGCCTGCCGGCGCGCGGTCGTAGTAGCCGCGGTAGCCGACGCAGCCCATGACCGGGAAGCACCAGGTCTTCAGGGTCAGCGACAGCGTTGGCGCGGCCACCACATTCCAGACCGCGGCCGGCCTGTCGAGCACCGCATAACGCCGGTAGCTGCTGTTGTCGGGCAGCTTCAATTCAGACACCGCGTAGTCGCGGATGCGCTGGCTCAAGCCCAGCCTTTCGCGCAAGAGTCCCGGGGTCGCGGCGTCGGCTTCGACTTCGGCCACCGGCCGCGCCTGCCGCATCAACGCCAAGTGCCCGGCCACCGCCTGCCCGTAGTAGCCAATGCTGCTGCAGCCGGCCGTCAGGCAGACGGTACCGGCTGCCAGCACCAGCATCGCCAGCAGTCCCGATGTCACGATCAATGCGACCCGCACGACACAGCGGTGGTAGCGGGGCTCAAGCGATTGCGAGACTCACGCGCCGCTGGGCTCGGCGGTTGCCTCGATGGGGGCTGCAGCAGCTACATCGGCGGTGGCTTTCTCGACCTGCACCAGGCAGTCGTAGAAAGTCGGTGCGCGCCCCAGGTCGGTCAGCCGCTGGTGGGTCAACTGGTTGACATTGGTGCCGGCCAGGCCGAACTTGCGCCACCAGATGCCCATGCCGTTGACCACCCCGGCACGGGCGCGCAAGCTGACATCGGCTTTGCAGCGGTAGTCGCCACGGTCGTTGAAAACCCGCACGATGCTGCCGCTTTCGATGCCACGCTGCGCGGCGTCCGCGGGGTGCATCTCCAGGCGAGGTTCGGGGTCGGCGGCGCGCAGGCTCTCGATGTTGGCGAAGGTGGAATTCAGCATGTGGCGGGCCGGCGGAGAGATCATCGCCAACGGGTAGCGGGCGGCCAGTTCTGGGGTGCTGGACGCGCTCTCGTGATTGGGCACAAAGTCGGGCACGCCGAGTCCGGGTGCGTCTGCCAGCACCTTGCCATCGGCGGTCGGAAAGCCGCCGTCGGCGAACGGCGCGTCGGCGACTTCCATCATGGTCCAGCCCCGCGCACGCAACTCGGTCAGGTCGATGCGGCTGCTGTCGAAGGCGCCCTGCGCCATCGCTTCGTCGCTGTCCTGGAAACAGTCGTCGTCAAAGCCCATCCGGGCCGCCAGATCACGAAAGATCGACGCGTTCGACCGCGTCTGCCCGACTGGCGCAATCGCCGGCCGGTTCAGCAGCACGCCGGTGTGGCCATAGGACATGTGGGCGTCCCAGTGCTCGAGTTGGGTGGTGGCGGGCAGCACGATGTCGGCCTGGTCGGCAGTGTCGGTCATGAAATGTTCGAGCACCACGGTGTACAGGTTCTCGCGCGCAAAGCCGGCGGCCACCCGTGAGCTGTCGGGGGCGATCGCCAGCGGGTTGCTGTTGTAGACCACCAGCGCGTCGATGCGCGGGCCGAAGGCCGGCGACGCGTCGCGATTCAGGTCGTCACCGATGGTTGTCATGTTGATGGTGCGCGGCCGGCGTCCTCGCAGCAGGTCGGGCCGCTGCAGCCACGCGTTGCGAACCGCGCCGCGGTAGAAGCCCGAACTCGACAGCAGCAGCCCTCCCCCGCGGTGGCGCCAGGCGCCGATCAGGCATGGCAGCAGCGCGATCAGCCGCACCGCATTGCCGCCACCGGCGACGCGCTGCATGCCGTAGTTGAGGCGGATCGAGGCCGGCCGGATGGTGCCGTACAGCCTTGCCAGCTCGGTGATCTGCGCCGCATCGATGCCGCAGACCGCTGCCGCGCGCTCGGGTGGCCACTGCAACGCACGGTCTCGCAGTGCGGGCCAACCGTGCACATGGCGCTCCAGATAGTCGGCGTCGAGCCGGTCGTGGGTGATCAACTGCTGCATCAGTGCCAACGCCACCGCACCGTCGGTGCCCGGCAACAGGGCGATGTGGTGCTGACACTTCTCTGCGGTCTCGGTGCGCCGCGGGTCGATGCACACCAGCGTGGCGCCACGGCGCTTGGCCTCCTGCGCCTGGGTCCAGAAATGCAGGTTCGAGCCCACCGAATTGCTGCCCCAGATCAGGATCAAGCGACTTTCGGCAAAAAACCGCGTGTGCATCCCGACCTTGCCACCGTAGGTGGCCTGCAACGCATCGGTACCGGCCGTGGCGCAGATGGTCCGGTCCAGCAGCGACGCGCCGAGCTTGTGAAAGAAACGCGCCGACATGCCGTCGCCCTGCACCAGCCCCATCGTGCCGGCATAGCTGTAGGGCAGGATCGCTTGCGGGTCTTGTGCCGCGATGCTGCGCAGTCGGCCGGCGATCTCGTCCAATGCCGCGTCCCAGCCGATCGGCTCGAAGCGCCCGCTGCCCTTCGGGCCCGAGCGCTTCAATGGCGTCAGCACGCGGCCCGGGTGGTAGGTCCGCTCGGTGTAGCGGCTGACCTTGGTGCACAGCACACCCTGCGTCGGTGGGTGGACGGGGTCGCCGGTGACTTTGACGGCACGGCCGTCGCGCACGGTGACCTGCAATGCGCAGGTGTCGGGGCAGTCGTGTGGGCAGGCACCCTGGACGACGATCTCGGCAGGGACTCGAGCCCGGCCTTCAGTGGCAGATTCCATCCCGGCAATGTGCCACAGCGCCTGCCCGAATTCGGGCACTCCACTAAGATGAGCCGCATCCCCCGAATCGAGGACTCCGACATGAACTTGCTCGAACCGATCCTGGCCGACGCGGCCGCCGTGACGGCGATCCGCCGTGACATCCATGCCCACCCCGAGCTGTGCTTCAAGGAAGAGCGCACCGCCGACGTGATCGCCAAGGCGCTGACCGACTGGGGCATCCCGGTTCACCGCGGCATGGGCACCACCGGTGTGGTGGGCATCGTCAAGAACGGCACGTCGGACCGCGCGGTGGGCCTGCGCGCCGACATCGACGCCTTGCCGATGACCGAGCACAACACGTTTGCGCATGCCAGTCAGAACCCCGGGAAGATGCACGCCTGCGGCCACGACGGACACACCGCGATGTTGCTGGCTGCAGCCAAGCACCTGTCCAGGCACCGCAATTTCGACGGCACCGTGTACCTGGTGTTTCAGCCGGCCGAAGAAGGCGGCGGCGGCGCGCGCGAAATGATCAAGGACGGGCTGTTCGAGAAGTTCCCGATGGAAGCCATCTTCGGTGCCCACAACTGGCCCGGCATGAAGGTCGGCGCGTTTGCTGTCAACCCGGGCGCGATGATGGCGTCGAGCAACGAGTTCAACATCACGATCCGCGGCAAGGGCGCGCATGCCGCGATGCCGCATCTGGGGATCGACCCGGTGCCGGTGGCCGCGCAGATGGTGATGGCGTTTCAGACCATCATCACCCGCAACCGCAAACCCATCGACCCGGGTGTGATCTCGGTGACGATGATCCAGGCCGGCGAAGCCATCAACGTGGTGCCCGACTTCTGCAAGCTGCGCGGCACCGTGCGCACCTTCTCGATGGAGGCACTGGAGCTGATCGAAACCCGGATGAAGCTGGTGGCCGAGCACACCTGCGCCGCTTTCGGCGCCGACTGCGAATTCGAATTCAAGCGCAACTACCCGCCCACTGTGAACCATGCCCATGAGACCGCTTTTGTGCAGCGCGTGCTGGGCGAGGTGGTGGGCGCTGACAACGTGCAGAACTTCGAGCCGACGATGGGCGCCGAGGACTTCAGCTTTTTCCTGCAGGCCAAGCCAGGCTGCTACTTCACCATCGGCAACGGCGACGGCGAACACCGCGAAGGCGGTCACGGCCTGGGCCCGTGCATGCTGCACAACCCCAGCTACGACTTCAACGACGACTTGATTCCATTGGGCGCCACGGCCTGGGTGCGGATCGCCGAAGAGTGGCTGAAGACACCGGCGCCGAAGCGCTGAGCCGCTCGCCCTGGCGATCAGGCATCAGCGCTGCGGCCCGCCTGCTGCTGACTGCCGGCAGCTTCGTGCCATGACGTGTCGGCCAGCGCGGTCGGCTGCCCGCGCGGCGCGTCTTTCAGCACGCTGAAACTGCCGTCGGTTTCCAGCACGACCGCATAGACGTCCTCGATCGCCGCCGCACCGCCAGACCGGATGGCGGCACGCACTTCGGATTCGGTGACCCGTTGTTCGCGCATCGCCCGATCCACGAAGCTGCCACGGAACAGCAGCAGGGTGGGCGTTGACTTTACCAGTCGCCGGACCATTGCCGAGCGCACCGAAGTCCAGGTGATCAGGAACTGCATTCCGATCAGCACCGCGAACGCCAGCACGCCCTGTGCCAGCGAAACCTCTTTCGAGAGCATCACCGTGGCCAGGGTCGAACCCAGCGCCACCGTGGTCACGAAGTCGAAGGCATTCCACTTCGACAAGGTGCGCTTGCCGCTGATTCGCAGGC
>JBDSMV010000227.1:0-5735 GCA_039915715.1 Rubrivivax sp.
CCCTGAGCCGGCAAACCCCAGCCAGCGCATCGACAAGGGCCCGAGCGTGTAGCCGACGATGCCGCCGGCGGTGCCCGGCAGCAGGTCTTCGAAGCGGTACAGACGCGTGCCATGACGCTTGCTCCAAAATTGCTGCCGAACCCCGCGCCACCCAAATTGGTCGACGCGCTTCCAGCAAAGCCGCTGAGTATACCGCGGGCCTGTACGCAAGCGAAACGCTATGTCTGCTCCAGGAACCTCTGCGCGTCCAGCGCCGCCATGCAGCCGGTGCCGGCACTGGTGATGGCCTGGCGGTAGACATGGTCCTGCACATCGCCGGCTGCGAACACGCCTGGCACGCTGGTCATGGTCGCCATGCCCTGCAGGCCGCTGCGGGTGATCAGGTAGCCGTCCTTCATCTCCAGGTGACCCTTGAAAATGTCGGTGTTCGGCTGGTGACCGATCGCGATGAAGCAGCCCTTGAGCGCGATCTCGCGGGTGCTGTCGTCCTGCGTGCCACGGATGCGCACGCCGGTCACACCGCTGGCGTCGCCCAGAACCTCGTCGAGCGTCTGAAACAGGTGCAGCTCCATCTTGCCGGCGTCGACCTTCTCCATCAGCTTGTCGACCAGGATCGCCTCGGCGCGGAATTTGTCGCGGCGGTGGATCAGGTGCACCTTGGCCGCGATATTCGACAGGTACAGCGCTTCTTCGACCGCGGTGTTGCCGCCACCGACCACGCAGACCGTGTCACCGCGGTAGAAAAAGCCGTCACAGGTGGCGCAGGCGCTGACGCCGCGGCCCATGAACGCTTCTTCGCTGGGCAGGCCCAGGTACTTGGCGCTGGCGCCGGTGGCGATGATCAATGCATCGCAGGTGTGAACGCCCGAGTCGCCGGTGAGCGTGTAGGGGCGCCGACTGAAATCGACCTGATTGATGTGGTCGTTGACGATCTTGGTCTTGAAGCGTTCGGCGTGGGCCAGAAAGCGCTGCATCAGCTCGGGGCCCTGGACACCATCGACATCCGCCGGCCAGTTGTCGACGTCGGTGGTGGTCATCAACTGCCCGCCCTGGGCCATACCGGTGACCAGCACCGGGTCGAGGTTGGCGCGGGCGGCATAGATCGCGGCCGAATAGCCGGCCGGGCCCGAGCCCAGGATCAGAACGCGGGCATGGAGGGAAGTGGTGGTCATGGTGGCATGGGGGGTTAAGCGTCGCGCCGATCAGACGCCGCAGCAGCGTATCGGGGACCGACCCCTGATTCGGGGGGCTGTTGTCGGCACAATGCGCCGATTCTTGCAGACGGGGTTCGACCGCCAGCCTCTGAACCGGGGTCTGCGGCAGGAATCTCCAGGCAGAACCACAACACCAGAACCTTAGAACCACGACGAGGAGCTAGCGCATGTCGATGCTGACGAATCTGGACCTGATCCGCCGGGTGCCGCTGTTTTCGATGTTGACCGCCGAACAAGCCCAGGCAATTGCCGACAGCGTGGTCAAGCGCCGCTTTCGGCGCGGCGAAATCGTCGTCGAGCAGGGCCGCAAGAGCAACGCCCTCTTCATTCTGCTGAACGGCCGCGCCCGGGTGCTGACATCGGACACTCGAGGGCGCGAGGTAATCCTGGCGGTGCTGGAGTCGGGCGACTATGTGGGCGAGATGAGCCTGATCGACAACGAACCGCATTCGGCCACCGTGCGGGCCGAGATCCAGACCGACATGCTGGTGCTGGCGCGCAACGATTTCGTGCGTTGCCTGCCTGAGAACAGCACCTTGAGCTACGGCATCCTGCGCGGGCTGGTCAAGCGGCTGCGCAACGCCGACCGGCAGATCGAATCGCTGGCGTTGCTGGATGTGTATGGCCGCGTGGCACGCACCCTGCTGGACATGTGCGAAGAGATCGACGGCATCAAGATCATTCGCCACAAGGTCAGCCGCCAGGACATGGCCAAAGTGGTGGGCGCCTCGCGCGAGATGGTCAGCCGGGTGATGAAGGACCTGGAAGAGCGCGGCGTGATCGAGACCCAGGAGAATGGGTCGGTGGTGATCAAGGAACGTTTGAGTAACGATTAGCCCCCACGCTCCCTGACGGTCGCTGCCCCCGAGGGGTGCTCCGCCTGCGGCCCGGCTCGGCCGGTTCCGCGGCTCTTCTTGGGGGTGGCGCTTTGCTTCGCTCGCGCAGCGTCGCCGCTGTTGGCGCGTTGTTCGGGGGTGGTGGGTGTGTCTCGTCAGCAGTGACAATTGGCTCATGAGCTTTCCCTTGGGTTCCTTGCGCGGCGATGGTGCTGCCGCTGCTGTTCGCACCGATGCGTCCGCACCTGCGGCGCCATCAGACACCCCGCGCTGGCGCCTGCAGGCCATGCTGTTGATCGGTGCGCTGGCGGGTTTGCTGTTTTTGCTGGCGATGTTCACGCACGATGTCGCCGATGCCGGGTACAGCACCTCGGGGACCGGCGGGCCTCTGCACAACGCCGCCGGTCTGCTGGGGGCGAGGGCCTCGGACATGGTGCTGTTCCTGTTCGGCTTCTCGGCGTGGTGGCTCGTGCCCGTGGGACTGCGGGCCTGGTTGCGAACCTGGGCGCGCGTGCGTGCGCTGCGCGAACCGATCGAGAACGCGCCCGCGTCCACCGTTCAGCCGCGCTGGTTGTTCTGGGCCGGCATGGCGCTGCTGCTGGCGGCCAGTTGTGCGCTGGAGTGGACGCGTCTGTACCGCTTCGAAGACCTGCTGCCGGGCACCGCCGGCGGCATCGTCGGCTACACGCTCGGGCCCTTGTCGATGCGCTGGCTGGGGTTTGCCGGTTCAGGGGTGCTGTGGATCGCGATGTTGGTGGTGGGTTCGGCCTGGGCCTTCCGCTTCTCGTGGCTGCGACTCGCCGACGGCATCGGGGAAGCCCTGGACCGCTTGCGCGAAACCCGCCACGACCGCCGCGAAGCCGAAGCCGACCGCCAGGTGGGCTTGGCGGCTGCGCGTGAGCGTGAGGTCTTGGTCGAGGTCCAGCGCAGCGAAATCCCGGCCCACGCACCGCTGGTGATCGAACCGCAGCCGGCACCGATGGCGCGCTCCGAGCGGGTCGAGAAGGAACGCCAGAAGCCGCTCTTCACCGAACTCGTCGACACCCGTCTGCCCCAGGTCGACCTGCTGGACAGCGCCGGTCTGCGCCAGGAGACGGTCACCCCCGAAACGCTGGAGATGACGTCGCGGCTGATCGAGAAGAAGCTGGGTGACTTCGGGGTCGAGGTGCGGGTGGTGGCGGCGTCGCCGGGGCCGGTGATCACGCGCTACGAGATCGAGCCGGCCACGGGGGTCAAGGGCTCGCAGGTGGTGGGACTGGCGCGCGACCTGGCACGTTCGCTGTCGCTCGTCAGCATCCGGGTGGTCGAGGTGGTGCCGGGCAAGAACTACATGGCGCTGGAGCTGCCGAATGCGCGGCGGCAAACCATCCGCTTGTCGGAGATCCTGGGCAGCGAGGTCTACAACCAGTCGGCTTCGATGCTGACGATGGGGCTGGGCAAGGACATCGTCGGTCTGCCGGTGGTGGCCGACCTGGCGAAGATGCCGCACTGCCTGGTGGCAGGCACCACCGGTTCAGGCAAGAGCGTGGGCATCAACGCGATGATTCTTTCGCTGCTCTACAAGGCCGAAGCGCGCGATGTGCGGCTGATCCTGATCGATCCGAAGATGCTCGAGATGAGTGTCTACGAAGGCATCCCGCACTTGCTGGCGCCGGTGGTCACCGACATGAAGCAGGCAGCCAACGCGCTCAACTGGTGCGTGGCCGAGATGGAGCGGCGTTACAAGCTGCTCAGCAAGATGGGTGTGCGCAACCTGGCCGGCTACAACAAGAAGATCGCCGATGCGACCTCGCGCGGCGAGCACATCGGCAATCCATTCAGCCTGACCCCCGAGGCGCCGGAGCCGCTCGACCGGCTGCCGCATGTGGTGGTGGTGATCGACGAACTGGCCGACCTGATGATGGTGGTCGGCAAGAAGATCGAGGAGCTGATCGCCAGGCTGGCGCAAAAGGCGCGGGCGGCCGGCATCCACCTGATCCTGGCCACGCAACGGCCCAGCGTCGATGTGATCACCGGTCTCATCAAGGCCAACATCCCGACCCGGCTGTCGTTTCAGGTCAGCAGCAAGATCGACAGCCGCACGATCCTCGACCAGATGGGCGCCGAAGCCTTGCTGGGGCAAGGCGACATGCTTTATCTGGCGCCTGGCACGGGGCTGCCAGTGCGGGTGCACGGCGCCTTTGTCAGCGATGAAGAAGTGCACCGCGTGGTCGACTACCTGAAGACGCAAGGCGCGCCGAACTACATCGAAGGCATCCTAGAGGGCGGGGTGCTGGATGGCGATGCCGCTGGCGCCGACGGCGCGGTGGGCGGTGTCGGTGGTGGTGAGGCCGACCCGATGTACGACCAGGCCGTCGAGGTGGTGCTGCAGCACCGCCGGGCATCGATCTCACTCGTGCAGCGCCACTTGCGCATTGGCTACAACCGGGCGGCGCGGCTGTTGGAGCAGATGGAAGCATCTGGCCTGGTGTCAGCGATGGGCAACAACGGCAACCGCGAGATCATGGTTCCGAAACGCGACGAATGACGAACCCCATGACCTCACAAGCGATGACTCCAAGATGGCCGGCTCGCCAATGGATGGCTTGCGGCGTGCTGGCCGTCGGCATGCTTGCCAGCGGCTTCGCGCATGCCGATGCGGTCGACACGCTGCGCGCCTTCGTGCGCGACGTGAAGAGCGGCCGCGCCGCCTTCACGCAGGTCGTGACCTCGGCCGACAAGGCGCGCAAGAAGACCTCCAGCGGTCAGTTTGAGTTCATGCGCCCGAACCGCTTCCGCTTCGCCTATCTCAAACCGTTTGAGCAGTTGATCGTCGCCGACGGCGTCAAGGTCTGGATCTTCGACACCGACCTGAACCAGGCCAGCTCGCGGCGCATTTCGCAGGCGCTGGGCGCGACCCCGGCCGCGCTGCTGGCGGGTGGGTCGTTGGAGGGTGACTTCACGCTCAAGAGTCAACCCGATGCCGACGGCCTGCAATGGGCGCTGGCACTGCCGAAGGCGAAGGACGGGCCGTTCCAGTCGATGCGCGTGGGTTTCAGTGGCCAGACGCTGACGGCGGTCGAGATCGTCGACAGCTTCGGTCAACAGTCGGTGCTGCGGTTCTCGAACTTCGAAGCCAACCCGGTCATCGATGCGGCGCATTTCGACTTCAAGCCGCCTGCCGGCGCCGATGTGATCGAGCAGTGACCCGGCATTGATGCGGGGTTCGGCCGGCTGCATGCGCCGCCTCTTGGTGACAATCGGCGATGGCCACACAGAACGCGCTGTTCTCAGACCCTGAACCCGGCATCGGCATCGGCATCGGCACAGGACCCCGATCGGGCACCAGCCCGCCGCTGGCCGAGCGCCTGCGGCCGATCACACTCGACGATGTCGTCGGCCAGCAGCACTTGTTGGGTCGCGGGCGGCCACTGCGGGTGGCCTTCGAGTCGGGCCGGTTGCCGTCGATGATCCTGTGGGGTCCGCCGGGGGTGGGCAAGACCACGCTGGCGCGATTGCTGGCTGGTGCCACCGGCTCGCATTTCATCGTGCTGTCTGCGGTACTGGCCGGTGTCAAGGACATCCGCGATGCGGTCGAACAAGCCCAGGCCCGGCGCCGCAGCGGCCATGCCACGGTCGTGTTCGTCGACGAGGTGCACCGCTTCAACAAGTCGCAGCAGGACGCTTTTCTGCCGCATGTCGAGTC
>JBDSMV010000290.1:0-2646 GCA_039915715.1 Rubrivivax sp.
AGAACTTCGGTGCGGGGCAGCTCGCTCGCGTCCAGGTGGCGCCATTCGGCCAACAGGCTGCGCGTTGCGTCTTCGTCACCGCGTTCGACCGCGTCACGGATGTCGGTGAAGTAGTGGCTGAACTGCCTGAAGCCGAGCGTCAGGTACAGCAGCCCGACATTGAACAGCAGCGCCAGCACGGTGCTGATTCGCGCCACCCCCACATAGGCCAAACCCACCAGCAGCGCGGGGCCCAGCACCGTTACGCACCACACCACGCGGCTGTGGCGCAACTTGCCGGCGTCGAAATTGCGGCCGGTCCAGCTCACCCACGACACCAGCGTCCGGTGGACCCAGTTGTCGCGTGGCAGCGGCTTGAACTGCTCGATCAGCAGCGCCAGTAGAACCGCGAAAAAGCTCATCGCTCAGGATCATAGGGGCTGCTCATGGCGGCGCGGCCGCCCTTGCGCTGCGGCGCTACGCTCAGTCCGACAGCAGCCGGTACAGGTTGCGCAACATGGCCGCAGTCGCGCCCCAGGTGGTGTGTTCGCGGGTCGACCCGTCGGCACGGGCTTCGGTCCAGGGCATCGACAGGAACTGGCGCTGCACGCCTTGCACCGTCAAGGCATGGCGCTGGTGGTTTGCCGGATTCATCAACCACGCGAGCGGCACCTCGAAGGCTTCGCTGACCTCGGACGGATCCAGCTGCAGGGTGAACGGCGGCTGCACCAGCGCCACCACCGGCGTCACGACAAAGCGGGTCACCGTGGTGTAGGCCGGCAGCAAGCCGATCACTTCGACATGCTCGCTGGCGAGCCCGATCTCCTCGCGCGCTTCACGCCGGGCGGTGTCGGCCGGCCCATGGTCTGACGCTTCGCTACGGCCCCCGGGGAAGCTGATCTGGCCGGCATGGTCACGCAGCGCCGTGGCCCTGTGTGTCAGCAGCCCCTGCAGGCCCGCATCGCGCTGCACCAAGCCGACCAGCACCGCCGCATCGGCGGACGCACGTTCGCCGAACCGGCCATCTGACGCGTTGCCATCGCCGGCCAGTTCGGGCAGCCAGCCGGCGATGCGGGTGAAGCGCTCACGCAGTGCTTCACCAGTCAGGCGCACGGCCGGAACAGCCGGCAGATGTGAATCGACCCCCAGCACCGGGAAGATGCGGGGGTCGACGATCAATGGAGCTCTGGCGGTCAGGCCAGCTTTTCCTTGATCCGAGCCGACTTGCCACTGCGCTGGCGCAGGTAGTAGAGCTTGGCGCGGCGCACATCGCCGCGGCGCTTGACCTCGACGCTGGCGATCAGCGGGCTGTAGGTCTGGAAGGTGCGCTCGACACCTTCGCCGCTGGAGATCTTGCGCACGATGAAGCTGCTGTTGAGGCCGCGGTTGCGCTTGGCGATCACCACGCCTTCATAGGCCTGCACGCGCTTGCGCGTGCCTTCGACCACGTTGACGCTGACGATCACGGTGTCCCCGGGTGCGAATGTGGGGATGGTGCGGTTGAGACGCGTGATCTCTTCCTGCTCGAGGATGGCGATGAGGTTCAAGTGGTTTCTCCGGGCGATCGTGCGTCGGGCGGTTGTGGTGCTCATGAAGTGAGCTGTCGGCTGGGGTGTGAAACCCGCTTGCCGTGCACCCTGCGAAGGGTGGGTTGTGTGAACCCGAAAGGGTTCGCCGCGCAGAGGATCGAAAAGCCTTCGAGTATAGCCCGGGTCGCAGTTGCAATTCGCCCGGCGGTTCCGCGCGGCTGTCGGTCCAGCCACTCAACTGGACGAGCGCCGCAACCAGTGCTCATCGTCGGCTGTCAGGCGGTCGGCCGTGCGGGCCGCGACGATCAGGTCGGGGCGGCGGTTGGCGGTCAACTGCAGCGATTGCTGGCGCCGCCAGCGTGCGATCTCGACATGGTGGCCCGACAACAGCGGCGCCGGCACCGCCTGGTCGGTGCCGTCGATCACCAGCACCTCAGGGCGGCTGTAGTGCGGTCCTTCGAGCAAACCATCGCTAAAACTGTCCTGCTGATGCGAAGGCGCATTCAAGACGCCGTCCTGCAAGCGCGCCACTGCGTCCAGCAGCGCCAGCGCCGGCAACTCGCCTCCCGACAGCACGAAGTCGCCGAGGCTGATCTGGTGCGTGACCCGCGCATCGAGCAGCCGCTGGTCGATGCCTTCGTAGCGGCCGCACAGAAGCACTGCACCGCTGGCCTGCGCCCAATGGGTCACCGCCGCCTGGTCGAGTCGCACGCCGGTGGGAGTGAAGTGCACGACCGGCACCGGGGCTGCAGGCGACTCGCCGCGGTCTGCAGCGATCGCATCCAGTGCGCGCAGCAACGGTTCGGCCAGCATCACCATGCCCGGCCCGCCGCCATACGGGCGGTCGTCGACCTTGCGGTGCACGTCGGTGGCGAAGTCGCGCAAGGGCCACAAACGGACATCGACCTGGCGGGATTCGAAGGCACGGCGCGTGATGCCGTGCAGCAGGTGCGGAGCGAAGAGTTCGGGAAAGAGCGTGACAATGTCGAAGCGCATCGCGGGTATTCAACCGATGGGGTCCGCGCCGCTTTCGGGCTCGTCATAGCTCGGGTCCCAATCGACCGTGATGCGGCGCGCGGCCAGATCGACACCATCGACATAGGCGGCCACGAACGGGATCAGGCGTTCGCGTGTCTTG
>JBDSMV010000294.1:0-3318 GCA_039915715.1 Rubrivivax sp.
ATCACTGTCGGGCGACGGCGCCGGCCGCGACACGCTGGTGCACCTGAGCCTGGTGTTGTCGGCGTCGGAGCTGGCGCTGCTTCCATTCGAACTCGCCAAGATGCCCATCGGCCCCACCGCCTGGACCGAAAGCTGGATGGCGCTGCAGTCGCGCGTGCCGGTGGTGATCACGCGCCGCACCCGCAACGTATCGCCGCGCCAGGGCCAGTGGCTGAAGAACCCGCGCGTGCTGTTCATCAGCGCTGAATCGGCGCCCGATGCGCCCGACAACGTGCCGTTCGCCCCACACCGGGAAGCGCTGATCGACGCGGTGCGGCCGTTTCTGCTGGAAGCCGATCGGCGTGTCGAGGTCACCCGCGAAGGCGCGCGCGAACAATTCGGCAACTGGCTCACGATCCTGCGCAAGCCGCGCTTCGAAGAGGTGGTGGCCGAATGCGCGCGCCACCGCTACACCTGCATTCATGTGCTGGCGCATGGCGACGTCGACGGGACGCTGGGCGACAACAGCTTCGGCCTGCGGCTGCATCCGCAAGACGGCGTGATCTCGGGCGAGCGGCTCGCAAGTGCGTTCACGACCCTGCACGAAGGTTGCATCCACCGCCCCGATGTGGTGAGCCTGGCCACCTGCGACAGCGGCAACGAGGAAGCCGCGGTGATGGCGCCCGGCGCCAGCATCGCCCATGTGCTGCACCAAGCGGGCGTGCCGCTGGTGCTGGCGTCGCAGTTTCCGCTCTCGAAGCCGGGATCGAACCTGGTGGTGCGCGAGTTTTACAGCGGTCTGCTGTGGGGCGACGACCCCTGGGTGCTGCTGCACCGGGTTCGCACCGGGCTGCATGGCAGCATGGGCTCGGGCGACCACGACTGGGCGAGCCTGGTGGTCTACGAGGCGTTGAACCTGGACCCCTACAAGCTCGACCAGGCCTGCTATGCCCAGTGCCACCAGGCGATGCTGGCCGCCTGGCTGGACAACCATCAGGACGAGGACGGCCTGCCCGAGTTGCACGAGCTCGCCGAAGCAGGCACCCGCAAGGTCCAGGGCAGCTGGAAGGCCGACCGGGTGATCTCGCGCCTGCCGGTGAACAGCAAGTTCTTCGGCATGCGGGCGCTGGCGCTGCGGGCCGACGGCCAACTGCAGAACGCCATCGATGCGCTGGCCCGCATCGACCGCCGCCACCGCCGCATCGACACGGTGGGCGAATACGAAGCCCGCGCGGCGGCCAGCTGCCGCCAACTCGAAGGGGCCATCGTCGACTACGAAGCC
This sequence comes from Rubrivivax sp., assembly GCA_039915715.1. Classification (GTDB taxonomy): domain Bacteria; phylum Pseudomonadota; class Gammaproteobacteria; order Burkholderiales; family Burkholderiaceae_C; genus Rubrivivax. The sequence goes on from JBDSMV010000294.1 coordinate 1,262, forward strand.
GCGCTGCTCGGCTTTCTGGTCAAGGACGGGCAGGGCATGAATGTGCCGTACCGGTCGCTGGTGGCGTCGATCCGGCTGCGCACCGTGATGGGCCGGCCGGTAGCCGAAGGCGCCTGGCAGACCGCGCAGTTCTGGCTTCGCAACACGTTGGCCGAATCCGCCGATCGCGACGACCGCATCTGGGCCAGCGCCTGCGTGGCCGAGCTGTGGCTGCTGCGCACCTTGCATGCCGACCCCGGCGTGCGCGACCACGCGCGTGACGCCGCGCTGCTGGCGGCCGGCGAGCTGACCCGGGTCGACCGCAGCGGCGCCAGCCTGGCACGCCACTGGATGATGCTGCTGCTGAACACCTACATCTTCCACTGGGGCGAGAAGCGTTTCGAAGCCGCACTGGCCACCTTCGGCGAAGCGCCGCGGCCGTCGTTCCGCCTGGGCAAGGTCAATCTGGTGGACACCGCACGCGGCATGCGCGACATCCTCGACCGGCAGGGTGCCCGCGAACGCGCGGCCCAGCCGCCGCTGCTGCCGGAGCTGCCGCCATCCAAGACCCGGCGCAAGGCCGCTGCGAAGGCCGTGCAGGGGATTGCGGAGCCGGCCGAGTCGGCAGCCGCCGACCGCGAGTTGGAGTCTGAAACGGTGGTGCCAACGGCTGCCGATGCCCCCGTCGAGACCCTGTCGATGGCCGCCCCCAAAGCCGCTGCTGTGTCGCCATTGAACCGGTCCGACATGGCCAGCGCCAGCGCGGCGTCCGACGCCTACTTCCGCATCGACATGCTGCCGGCGCAGCATGGCGATGCACTGTGGATCGAGTACGGCCGCGGCCAGGCGGCACCCAGCCGGGTGCTGGTCGACTGCGGTCCGGCTGGTGCATACAAGAGCGTATTGAAGCCCCGCATCGAAGCGCTTCCCAAGGCCGAACGGCATTTCGAACTCTTCATCCTGTCGCACATCGACGACGACCACATCGGCGGCGCGATCGCGCTGCTGAAAGACGCGCGGGCGCTCGGCGTGACCTTCGGCGACATCTGGTTCAACGGCTGGCGCCATCTGGCCAGCCACCTGAACGCGCAAGAAGGCGAGGCTTTCTCGGCGCTGCTGCGGCTCAACAAGCTGCCGTGGAACCGGATGATGGGCGAGCAGCACGACGAAGACACGATGGTGCGCGAGGTCGACGAGTTGCCCGAATTCAGACTGCCCGGTGGCATGAACCTGACCCTGCTTTCGCCGACGCCGCCGAAACTGCAGGCACTGGCGCGGGTCTGGCAGAAGGACATCGTGGCCGCGGGACTGCGACCCGGCGAGCTCGAAACCGGTCAGCACTTTCTGGGCCGGGTGCAGCACACCCCGGACTCGATGGACCTTGCCGCCTTGGCTGCCGCCGACTTCAGCCCCGATCCCACGGCACCCAACGGAAGCAGCATCGCGGTGCTGGCAGAGTTCGGCGGCCAGACGGTTTTGTTGGGTGCCGATGCGCATGCGCCGGTGCTGCAGGAAGCGCTGGATTTGCTGCTGGCCAAGCGCAAGTTGAAGCAGCTGCCGCTGGCGGCTTTCAAGCTGCCGCACCACGGCAGCCAGAACAACCTCAGCAGCAGCCTCTTGGAGCGCATCAGCTGTCGCGACTATCTGGTTTCGACCAGCGGCGCGCGCTTCCAGCACCCCGATGTGCAGGCGCTGGCCCGGGTGGTGATGCGCGGCGCCGCCAAGAAGCAGCCCGCGCGGCTCTACTTCAACTACCGGGCGGCGGGCGGCAAGCTCAACGCGGTGTGGGACGACGCCCAACTGAAGCAGACCTATGGCTACGAAGCGTTCTACCCCGAAGCGCCAGAAGGCGGCATCGCCTACCGCGTGATCTGAGCGGCAGCCACCGCTGCGTCAACCCGCCGGCGTGTCCACCACCGGCAGCGCATCGATGGCCGCACGACCCTGCGGCGGCAGGTACGGCGGCTGATCCGGGCCCGGCTGGTCGCAACGCAACAGCACCGACCGGTGCACCGTTTCGCAGGCATCGGCACCCACGCCCACCGTGCGCGTGAACGGCGGCTGGAACGGGCGCATCA
>JBDSMV010000299.1:0-5319 GCA_039915715.1 Rubrivivax sp.
TGGCAAAGATCCGCAGCGTCTTGACCCGCCCGGGATCCGGATCAACTCCGAAGGTGGCGTTCTCCAATTGGAAGCTGCGATCGCGGCGCGCCAGCGCTTTCAGGCTCGCGGTGACATCGACATTGCGGTTGGCGGTGCCATAGCGTGCCTGCAGGATCTTGTGCTCACCGTTGTCACTGCTGCTGCCTCGCCCCCCCTCCCGGCCGCCCCGGTCTCGGTTGCCCCGTTCGAAGCCGCTGAACCTCGTGCCGTCGAGGGTGTCACGCTCGTTGAACTCGAAGGACTGCAGCCTGCCGCTGCGGTCGCGAGCCTGGACGCGGAGCGTCTTGACACGGCCGGGGTCAGGGTCGACGCCGAACGTCGAGTTGTCCAGCGTGACGCTGCGTTGCCTTCGAGCCTGCTCGCGCAGCTTGTCGGTCACATCCACATCGCGTTCATCGGTGCCGTAACGCGCACCGACGATCCGGAACTCGCTCTCGTCGCCGCCGCGCGGCTGCGCATGCGACGCGGTGCCCATCAGCAACGCCACCAGAAATACGGCGCACATACCCATACCACGCAGAACCACCTTCGTCATTACCGTCTCCTTGCCCCAATAGGCATGCGTCGAACCAAAATCCCAGACGGGAGCGATCCCGCCGCACTTGCTGGCGCCCTAAGCGCTTGTCAGCGACAGGGATTGGTAGGTGGCGGGCTGCAATCGCGACACCTTCGAATAGCCGGAAGGCGCGAAGGCACTGGCGCCTCCAGACAACGCATCAATTCCAACAGCGGCTTCGCGTCCGGGGTGGTGCCATCGCGCCGCGCGGTCGATGCGTGCTGAAGAGGCGCCGACAAGCCTGGCGCAGTGCACGGCGCACCGGGCCGATCAGTCGTGCTTGCCCTTACCCCGCTTGTCCTTGTCCTTGTCCTTGTGCTTCTTCTCCTTGCCGTGACCACGGTCGTCATACCGGTCGTCGCGGCGATCGTCCCTGGGGTCCTCGCGACGCTCGGCATGCCGTACATGGCTGTCGTACCAGTCGTCCCTGACGAAGTAGACCGGTACGCCGCAGGCTCCGTAGTCGCGGCAATGTTTATTCCAGTTCTTGCGGTGACCAGGCGGCACCCAGAGGTAGACCGGATCGGGGCGTTGCACTACGATCGCCGGGCGCTCCACGAAGACCGGCTGCGCGACGATGACCTGCGGCTGCGGAAAACGTCCGATGTCGACACGGCCGTAGACACCGGGTTGGCTGACCTGGATGGACACGCCGACATCGGCGGCGAATACCGGCGCAGCCAGGGTCAGCCCCGCAGCAAGCAGGATGTTCTTCATGGCGGATCTCCTAAAACATCAGGGTACCGCGCCAGAACGCGTCGGGCGCTGCAACGGATGTCAGGGTGGGCCGAACGTTTCATTCGTACACAAGATTGGCCATTACCGCAATGAGTGGGCCTCAATCAAAGGCGGCGGGCCGGTTGTTCGTGTCTGCGGATTGGCCCGACGGCCGGAGCCAGAGATGTGTCTATCAATGTCATTCCGTGTGCTGCTCGGGAGCCAAGATCTCGAAACACCCAGCGAATCAGGCTGCCGCATACCGGCCGGTCATGACTATCGGCAACTGGCCGATTGCCGGTTTCCCGAACTGCCTGGCAGGCAGTCCAGTTCGACCAACCGCAGTGCAGCCGTGAGATCAGTCGAAGTGGCGGGCAGCCATCGACCCAATGCCGACCTCGCCAGCTACAAGCTGATGTCGTCAAAGCCACCTGTCATCACATCGCCGCAGAAAGCAAATCCCGCGCCGCTGTTGCCAGCTGTCCGAGTCCGGCACGGCGCTCCGTCGCTGTCAGCGCGCCAGGCGCCGTTGACCAATTGCCGCTCGGCGTCGTGGAGCAGCCCTCAGCGCGCATGGCCGAGTCGATGACCCGCAGCACCTCGGGATCCACAGACTCGACGGCATGATGGTTCAAGCCCGCCGCAATTGAGCGTTGGTGGTCCTTGGCGCTACCGTAGCCGGTAAGAGCGACCAGGGACAGGCCTTCTCGCCGGTCGGGTGGTTCCGAATTGCCCTTCGAAAGCTGCTCACTTTTGGTATTCCCGCGCCGCAGACCTGCGGTTTACTGGGCTACCTAAATGTACGGCGCAGCGCAGGGCTTGGATCCAATGACGACGAACCAGATCGAGGCGGCTGTGGCGCCGGAAGTGCCGGTTGCGGCTGCAACACCGGAGGTACCGGTCGCTCTCGAGGTGGTGCTCGAGCAGAACCTGGAGGTCAAGGACAAGGTTGACGCATGTGCCTCCGATCTGCGCATGTCCAACGACATCGTCAAGGAACGGATCGAGGGGGGCGAAACCACGCTGTCGGCCCACGCGGCACTGGTCGACAGCGAACAGGTCGAGTCCAAAGTCAAGGAATGCGCGGACGACCTGCACCAAGTCAATGAAGCGCTGGCCCAGGGCATCGAAGAGCTTAAGCACACCGAGATCGCGTTGGCTCGGTCCAGACGGAACTTGTCCGATGCTCAGGCCAGTCTGGCGTTGTCACAAAGGGATGAGCACGCGGCACGTCTGCGGGCCATGCACGACGCTGCCACCGGGCTTCCGAACCGTGACCTGTTCAATGACCGGCTCGACCAAGCGATCGCGATGGCCGAACGCCACGACTGGACCTTGGCGGTGATGTTCCTCGACCTCGACCATTTCAAACAGGTCAACGATACGTACGGCCACGCCGCTGGCGACCGGGTGTTAAGGGAGGTGGCCGAACGCCTGCTGCACAACGCGCGCGACGAAGACACGGTGTGCCGCAACGGCGGCGACGAATTCCTGTATTTGCTGGTCGACCCGCATGGGACCGAAAACATCCGGCAAACCGCCGCCCGTGTCCTGGAGAAGATCGCCCAGCCGATCGACTTCGACGGCAGGCAACTGGTCATCAGGCCAAGCATTGGCATCGCCATCTATCCCGAAGATGGCGCAACTGGCAGTCAGTTGATCCAAAGCGCCGACGCGGCGATGTACCAGGCGAAGTCGAGCCAGAACGGGTGTGAATTCTTCAGTGTGTTGGCGACCCTGAGCTGAGGAGGGCAGATCATCGGAGCACGGCCGCGCCGGGCCGTGCGCACCGGCTCGCCACTCTTGCCCTCCCCGACTGTCAGTGCTCCCAGCCTGACTCGGTTGCTACGAGCTCCGACTCGCCGGTGACGCTTCAAGCACATGCGGCACCACCTACGGACGTGGCCACGCAGCAGCGGTCACATTCACATGTCAAAGGCGAGGGCCGTCGCGCGTGCCTGGGGCAGCCGTTCACCGGCGTCGAGCCAGGCGTCGAACACCGCGCGCGGGTGCACCGCCTCCACCGTGGCCCGCAGCAAGGCTTGCAGGCGCAGGTCGATGGCCACGGGGTGGAACTTCTGCTCGTTGCGCATCTTCTGCGCATGGCCGCCGACAAGCGCGGCGCGCTGCAAGTCGCCGCGCCGCGCGTGGTGCACGGCGGCCGCCAACAGCGGCTGGTACGTGGTGCCGATCAACAGGCCTGCAGCAAAGGCCTCCTGCGCCAAGGGCAGCAGGCCCTCGTCGTCGCCGAGCATCGTTCGCCCGAGCACCACGTAGATCAGCGCCCATGCAACGGCGGGCGACTTGAGACTGCGAAGGCGCTGCGTACTGTCTTCGGCCAGGGCGAGGGCCTCGGCGTAGGCGCCGCTGTCGATGAGCACGCCGCAACGGCTGTTGACCGCCATCTGCACACCGGCCTCAAAACCTGCTGCTCGGAAGAACTGGGCTTGGCGCTCGATTGCCAGCAAGGCCTGCGAATAGTCCTCGCGACGCCAGGCCCAGCAGGCTTGCACCGAAGCCAGCCACCCCAGCTTTCGCGGCGGCGTGTCGTTGCCGATCAGGCGGGTCGCCTCGTCCAGGGTGGCCTGCGTGTCCGGCTGGTCATCGCGCAGCACGCCCAACATCGTCAGACCGACCAGCGCTTCAGCCAGTCGCTCAGTGTTTCCCGCCTGCCGGTACAGCGCCACGGACGAACGCAAGCTGGCGAGGATTTCGTCCCGGGCCGACTCGCCGTGGCAGCGGTACATCGCCCAGCCGAAGTCGGCGGCAATGTCTGGCGCCAGTGTCGTCGGCAGCGGCCACAGCCTAAGCATGCGCTCGAGTCCTTCTGCGAGCGTGGCGCAGACGAACCAGACCGGCCAGCCCCGGGCCAGCAACAGGCATGCGAGCGCGCGGTCGCCGCTGGCGCCCTCCGCCCAGTCGACCGCTGCCCGGAAATTGCCCAGTTCCAGGGCGGCAGCCTGGTGCTGTGCCGGCGACAGCGCCCAGCGGGAGACCTCGATGGGCGTGAAGAGATCGACCAGCGCCAGCGCGTGGCGGCGCAACCAGGCCGCCGACTCGCCGGACGCCGCCAGAAGCTCCAGCGCGAAGGCACGCGTCGGTTCGAGCAGGCGGTAGCGCGGTGTCGCACCGTCGTCGGGCGTGCCGTCGGCGATCACCAAGGAACGGTCGACCAGGGCGCCGAGCAGGTCGAGTACGCGCCACTCGTCGATCTCGTGGTCGCTCGCCACCTGCTGTGCCAATTCGAGCGTGAAGCCGCCCACGAAGACACCCAGGCGGCGCAAGACCGCGCGATCGTCCGCCGACAGCAGACTGACACTCCATTCGAGTGACGCCCGCAACGTCTGGTGGCGCCGCAGCTTCATGCGCGTGGCACCGGTCAGCACGTCGAACATGCGGTCCAGCCGTGCATGCAGGCCCTGCACGCCCAGCAGCGGTACGCGTGCGGCAGCCAGTTCGATCGCCAGCGCAATGCCGTCGAGACGGCGGCAGATTTGGACGATGGCCCGCGCGTTGTGGGCCGACCAAGCGAAGCGGGGATCGGCAGCGCGCGCACGTTCGACGAACAGCGCGATGGCGCCGCTGTGCAGCGCGTCAGCGTCGTCATCGCGCAGTGGCAATGCGAGTGCGCCGAGCCGGTACACCTGCTCGCCTTCGCATCGGATCGGCTCCTGCGAGGTCAGGAGCAGCCGCACGGCGGGCGCTTGCGCACGCAGCCGGTCGATCAGTGCCGGCAGATCGTCGGCCAGGTGTTCGCAGTTGTCGAGAACCAGCAGCAGGCTGCGCTCGGCCAGCAGGTCGGTCAGTGCGCGCAGTGGGTGTCGCCCTCCGGGCAGTGACTCGCCGAGTGCCGCCGCGATGGTCGTGGGCAGCAAGGCATGGTCGTTGATGGCGGCGAGCTCTATCCACCAGCGGCCGTGCGGGACGCCAGACGCCGGCACCGCCAGGGCCGCGCACAGCGCCAGTCTCGTCTTGCCGATGCCGCCCGCCCCCACGACCGACAC
>JBDSMV010000304.1:0-9812 GCA_039915715.1 Rubrivivax sp.
CTCACTGGCCGACTTGAAGGGCAAGCCGATCGCCGTTCAGCCCAAGGGCAACACTGCAGAGTTCATCAGCCAGCAGTCGTTGGAGGTCTACGGGCTGGATTACAAGGACATGTCGCGTGTCAGCTATGTCTCCTACACCGATGCGGTCTCGCTGATGAAAGACAACAACGCGCAGGCCTTCACCCTCGGCACCACCGTGCCGGCGTCCTCGATCATGGATCTGGCGTCGGCACGTGACATCAAGCTCATCGACATTCCCGAAGACAAGTTCCAGGCGATGAAGAAGTTGAACCCGGGCTACACCAAGCTCGTGATTCCGGCGGGCAGCTATCCCAAGCAGACCAAGGACGTGCAGACGATCGGCTATGCCACCCACGTCATTGCGCGCTGCGATCTGGACCCCGACGTGGTCTACAAGATGTTGAAGGGCATGGTCGACAACAAGGCCGATCTGACAGCCATCGCCAAGGCGATGGGAACCACCACGCCGAAGATGATGGCCGAGGACATCGGCGTGCCGATGCACAAGGGCGCCATTCGCTACTACAAGGAAGCCGGGGTGATGTAGGCCTCCACGCTCCCTGACGGTCGCTGCCCCCCGAGGGGGCGTCCGCCTGCGGCCCGGCAGAGCCGGTTCCGCGGCTTTTCTTGGCTCATTCGATTCACCGACTCGCCGTGGCGCCTCGCTTTTCCCTTCCTTTGCTGCTGACCCGGCGGCTGATCACTGGCGTTGCGGTTGCGATGTCCGTGTTCCACCTTTGGGTGGCCTTCGCGGGCCCGCCGGACGCGTATGTGATGCGGGGCTCGCATCTGGCGTTCGCACTGGTGCTGGCTTTTCTGATCATGCCGGGGCGCCATGGCAACGCCGCCCAGGTCGGCTGGTTCGATGTGCTGCTGTTGCTTGCTGCAGCCGCAGCGGCCATGTACCCGGCCATCAACCTGTCGTACATCCAGAACCGGATGTACTACGTCGACGACCCGCGCTTGCTCGACTATGTCTTCGGCGGCGCGTTGGTGGTGCTGACGATCGAGGCCACGCGGCGCGCCACCGGTTGGGCTCTGCCGATCACGGCGATGGTCTTCATCGCCTACGGACTGACCTTGGGCAACCAGTCGTTCGCGATCATGCTCGACCAGACCTACCTCACGACCGAAGGCATCTTCGGCATCCCGCTGTATGTCTCGGCGACCTATGTGATGCTGTTCATCCTGTTCGGTGCCTTCGTCGAACGCAGCGGGGCGGGGCAGCTGTTCATGGACTTCGCACTGGCACTGGCCGGGCACACGTCCGGCGGTCCGGCCAAGGTGGCGGTCATCACCAGCAGCCTGTTCGGCACCGTCTCGGGCAGCGCGGTCGCCAACGTGATGACCACCGGCACTTTCACGATCCCGTTGATGAAGCGCACCGGTTATCGGCCTGCATTCGCCGGCGCGGTCGAAGCGGTGGCGTCCACCGGGGGCCAGTTGATGCCGCCGATCATGGGCGCGGCGGCGTTCGTGATGGCCGAGTTTCTGGGCGTGTCGTACCTCACGGTGGCCGGCTTCGCATTGCTGCCGGCCATGCTGTACTACGTCGCCGTGTTCATGGCCGTGCACTTCGAGGCCAAGCGCATCGGCCTGGTGGGGTTGCCGAAGGCCGATCTGCCGCGTCTGAAAGAGGTGCTGCTGGAACGGGGCCATCTGTTCCTGCCGCTGGTCGTCATCGTGGCCGTGCTGCTGGCGGGGCGCAGCGCGGCTTTCTCCGCCCTGTGCGGCATCGCCTCGGTGATCCCGACCACCTGGCTGCGCGCCAGCACGCGCCGCACGTTCGACCTGAAGACGATCGTCGAAGCGCTCGAATCGGGCGCCCGCAACACCCTGGTGGTGGCGCTGGCCTGCGCCTGTGCCGGCATCGTCATCGGCACCATCACCTTAACGGGGCTCGGCCTGAGCTTCACCGGCGTGGTGCTGGCGCTGTCGCAGAACTCACTGATCGCCGCGCTGTTCCTGACGATGGTGGCCGGCATTCTGCTGGGGATGGGGTTGCCCACCACGCCGGCGTACATCGTGCAGGTGGCGCTGCTGGTGCCCGCGCTGGTGAAGCTGGGCATCGCGGTCGAGGCCGCGCACCTGTTCGTGCTGTATTTCGCGGTGCTGTCCGCGATCACGCCGCCGGTAGCGATGGCGGTCTACGCTGCCAACGGCCTGTCAGGCGCGCGCCTGATGGAAACCAGCTGGGCTGCCGTGAAACTGGGGCTGACCGGCTACATCATTCCCTTCATGTTCGCCTTCTCGCCGTCGTTGCTGATGATGGCCGACCTGTCGACGGTGGTGCTGTCGGCCGTGACGGCCACCATCGGGGTGGTTTGCCTGGCCGCCGGCTTGCACCAGCACTTCTTCTTCGGGCCGGCCAGGTGGTGGGAGCGGCTGATGCTGATTGCCGCCGCACTGGTGCTGATCAAGCCGGGCTGGACCACCGATCTGGCTGGTCTGGTGATCATCGGGTTGGTCATCTGCAGCCAGAAGTTCTTGCGGCCGGCCATCGACCGCGGTCGCACGGCACCGCCGCTGTGAGCATGGACCGCTGCCCAGCCCCCATTTGAAGGAAACGCCTTGACCATCCGCCTGTACGCCTTCGACACCCCGAACGGGCGCAAGATCAGTGTGGCGCTTGAAGAGATGGGTCTGCCCTACGAGGTCCAGGTGGTCGACATCACCCAGGGCGAACAGCACGCGGCCCACTTCCTGAAGATCAGTCCCAACAACAAGATTCCAGCCATCGTCGACTCAGAAGGTCCGGATGGAGAACCGGTAAGCCTCTTCGAGTCGGGTGCGATCCTGATCTACCTGGGACAGAAGAGCGGGGCGTTCTGGCCCAAGACGCTGGCCGGTCAGTTGCCAGTGTTGGAATGGCTGATGTTCCAGATGGGTGGTTTCGGGCCGATGCCCGGGCAGGTCCACCACTTCATCGGCTTGAAGGACGAAGCCGAACGCGCTTACGGGCTCAAGCGCTTCATGGATGAGACGACTCGCCTGTACGGCGTGATGGACCGCCGCCTTGCAGACGAGCCCTATTTCGCAGGCTCGGAATTGTCGATCGCCGACTTCGCAATCCTGGGTTGGGTGTGGCGCCATGAACGACACCGCGTCGACCTCGCAACCTTCCCGAATGTGCAGCGTTGGTATCGAAGCCTGATGGACCGACCTGGCGTGCAACGCGGCTTCGCGGTTCCGTTGAAGCACTGAAGCGAACTCCCAAATAGATCGGCCCCTTCGTGATCGAAGGGGCCGACAGCAACAGACCGATGTCAGAGGCCGATGCCGTAGTAGCTGTTCAGCCGCTGACCGTAGGGCTCGTCGTACATCGGGCGCTGATCCTGCGGGTACTTCGGCGCGCCTTCGAGTTGCGCCTTGTCCAGCGGAACGACATATCCGTCTTGCGCGGTGTCGTACTTCAGCATCTGCCAGGGCACCGGATAACGGTCGGTCCCCATGCCGAGGAAGCCGCCGAATTCAAGCACGGCATAGCGAACCTGGCCTGAGTGCTTGTCGATCATCAGGTCGTCGATCGAGCCGAGCTTGTCGCCGGCCGCGTTGTAGACCGAGGTGCCTTCGACATCGTCCGACGAAATGACGCTGCTGTGGGTGGTGGGATGGGTGGTGTCCATGGGGGCTCCTGTTTCGGTATGAGCGACCGCAGTCGCGAACCACAGTTGTCCTATGCCCCACTGCATCCGGCGATCGGCGCGGGCGCTGGCCGGATGTAGGAGTAGAGGCCCCGCCAGAAAACTGCAAGAAGTCTTTCGGCTCCTGTCGCTGAACGGCGGGCTGTCCAAAGCGGTGCGTTGACCGTGCCACGCCGACCGGCCAGGATGCGCGGGTGCTTCAACAAACTGCCACCGCCCTCGCCGTCGACACCCGCGGTCGTGGTCTGCCCGAGATCACACGTGACGTTGCGGCATGGGTCGCGCAGAGCGGCATCGCCGAGTGCCTGCTCACACGGTTCATCCGGCACACCTCGGCCAGCCTGCTGATCCAGGAAAACGCCGACCCCGATGTACGAGGTGACCTGGACCGGTTCTTCGCCCGACTCGTGCCCGACGGCGATGGGCTGTTTCGCCACCGCGACGAAGGTCCGGACGACATGCCGGCGCATGTGCGTGCCGCGCTGACCGCCACAGCTGTCGATACCGGTCATCGCGGGGAAGATGGTGCTGGGCACCTGGCAGGGCATCTACGTGTAGGAACACCGCCTGCGCCTGCATCGGCGCGACGTAGCGCTGCATCTGCTGGGCGAATAGCGCACGCCGACCAGGCTGCCGCGTGTCCGCCATTGCTTGACAACTAAACTATCGCGGTCTCAAATAGCCAGCATGCGCACTGAGATCCCGATCGACATTGTCTGCATCGGCGGCGGCCCGGCCGGTCTCTATGCCGCCCTGCTGCTGAAGCTGCAGAACCCGGCCCGACGCGTCCGCGTGGTCGAGCGCAACAAGCCCTACGACACCTTCGGTTGGGGGGTGGTGTTCTCGGACCAGACGCTCGGCAACCTGCAGCAGGCCGACGCTGAGAGCGCGGCGCAGATCGGCAGCGCTTTCAACCACTGGGACGACATCGACGTCCACATCCGCGGCCACCGCGTCCGATCCGGTGGCCACGGGTTCTGCGGCATCGGCCGCAAGCGCCTGCTCAACATCCTGCAAGCGCGCTGCGAAGCGGTCGGCGTGGAACTGGTGTTCGAAACCGACGTGCAAGGCGAGGCCAGCTTCCCGGACGCCGATCTCATCATCGCCAGCGACGGCCTCAACAGCCGCATCCGCAGCGCCCACGCCGACAGCTTCAAGCCCGACATCGACACCCGGCTCTGCCGCTTCGTGTGGCTTGGCACCACCCAGCTCTTCGACGCCTTCACCTTCGCTTTCGAGGAAACGCCCCACGGCTGGTTTCAGGCCCACGCCTATCGCTTTGACGACGAAACCTCGACCTTCATCGTCGAGGCGCCCGAGCCGGTCTGGCGCGCGGCCGGCCTCGACCGCATGGACAAGGCCGAGTCGATCGCCTGGTGCGAGCGGCTCTTCGCCAGCGTCCTGGGCGGTCACCCGCTGATGTCCAACGCCGAACACCTGCGGGGTTCGTCGCAATGGATCCGCTTCCCGCGCGTGGTGTGCGGCGGCTGGGTGCACCACGGCTCGGGGGCGCCGGTGGTGCTGATGGGCGACGCCGCACACAGCGCGCATTTCTCGATCGGCTCGGGCACCAAGCTCGCGCTCGAAGACGCGATCGAACTGGTGCATTGCATCGGCCGCCACCCGGGCGACCTCGGCGCTGCGCTGCACGACTACGAAGCGGTGCGCAGCGTCGAGGTGCTGCGAATCCAGAACGCGGCGCGCAACTCGACCGAGTGGTTCGAGAACGTCGCGCGCTATGTCGACCTGCCGCCCGAACAGTTCGCCTATTCGCTGCTGACGCGCAGCCAGCGCATCAGCCACGAAAACCTGCGGCTGCGCGACAAGGACTATGTCGAAGGCTACGAGGACTGGCTGGCCGACGGCGCCGGGGTCCAGCGCCGTGCGACGCAGGCGCCGATGCCGCCGATGTTCACGCCCTACAGCGCGCGCAGCATCACGCTCAAGAACCGGGTCGTGGTCTCGCCGATGGCGCAGTACTCGTGCGTCGACGGGTTGCCGGCCGACTACCACCTCGTGCACCTGGGCGCGCGCGCGATGGGCGGCGCCGGGCTGGTGTTCGCAGAGATGACCTGCATCTCGCCCGACGCGCGCATCACCCCTGGTTGCCCCGGTTTGTGGAATGCGCAACAGCGCGACGGCTGGCAGCGCATCGTCGAGTTCGTTCACACCCACACCGACGCCAAGATCGCGCTGCAGTTGGGCCACGCCGGCGCCAAAGGTTCGACACGGGTGGCGTGGGACGGCATCGACCAGCCGTTGGCCGCCGGCAACTGGCCGTTGGTGTCGGCTTCGCCGCAGCAGTTCCTGGACGGGATCAGTGCCTGGTCGCAGGCCATCACCCGGGCCGAGATGGACCAGGTGCGTGACGCCTTCGTGCACAGCACGCGGCTGGCTGCCGAAGCCGGCTTCGACTGGCTCGAGTTGCACTGCGCCCACGGCTACCTGTTGTCCAGCTTCATCTCGCCATTGACCAACCAGCGCAGCGACGATTACGGCGGCAGCCTGGCGCAGCGGCTGCGCTTCCCGTTGGAGGTTTTCGCTGCCGTGCGCAAGGCCTGGCCCGACCACTTGCCGATCTCGGTTCGCATCTCGGCCAATGACTGGGTCGAGGGCGGTCTGACGGTCGACGATGCGGTCGAGATCGCGCGCCGTTTCAAAGCCGCCGGCGCCGACCTGATCGACTGTTCGTCGGGGCAGGTCAGCAAGCAGGAGCAGCCGGTCTACGGCCGCATGTTCCAGACCCCGTTCGCCGACCGCATCCGCAACGAGGCGGGGGTGCCGACGATCGCGGTCGGCGCCATCAGCGAGGCCGACCATGTCAACAGCATCATCGCCGCCGGCCGGGCCGACTTGTGCGCGGTGGCGCGGCCGCACCTGGCGAATCCCGCCTGGACGCTGACCGAGGCCGCGAAGATCGGCTATGCCGATGTGGTCTGGCCGAAGCCGTACCAGGCCGGCAAATCGCAGCTCGAACGCAACCTGGAACGCGAACGCGTGCTGGCTGCCGCGGCATCGTCTGACAGCGCGCAGCGGGCTGAGGAAGGATGAAGATGTCCGCGCCCTTCGAATTGATCCGCGGCCTGCAGCCCGATCAGATCGGCCGCGAAGCGCAGGCGCAGGTTGGCGACCATGCCGACCTGAAGCTGTGGCTGCGGCTGTTGGCCTGCAGCACCCAGATCGAGCAGCAGATCCGCCAGCGCCTGCGGTCGCGCTTTCAGACGACGCTTGCGCGCTTCGACACCCTGGCGCAGCTGTACCGGCATCCCGCCGGGCTGCGCATGAAGCAGCTGTCGAACAACTTGATGGTGACCGGCGGCAACGTCACCGGCCTGACCGACCAACTGGAAGCCGAAGGCCTGGTCAAACGCCGTGAAGACGCCGAAGACCGACGGTCTTTCCGCGTGGCGCTGACGCCCAAAGGCCGCCGCAGCTTCGGGCAGATGGCCGCCGAACACGAGCGCTGGTTGGCCGAGCTTTATGGCGACGTGCCAGCTGCCGTCAAGCTGGCGCTGTACGACCATCTGGGCCGCTTGCGGGTGCACCTGGCAAGCCGCAGTGCTTCCCAACAAACCGGCCCACACCCAGCGAAGAAGGAGCGCCGATGAACGCACCGATCGATCCGACCCTGCTGCAGGGCAACCGCGCCCCATTGGCCGGCTACGCGGCACAGCACTTTCTCTGGCGAGTCGAAGACCGCGTCGCGACCCTGACGCTCAACCGGCCGGAACGCAAGAACCCGCTGACCTTCGCCTCGTATGCTGAATTGCGCGACCTGTTCCACCGTCTGCGCCATGCCGACGATGTCCATGCGGTAGTGATCGTCGGCGCCGGCGACAACTTCTGCTCGGGCGGTGACGTGCACGAGATCATCGGCCCGCTGCTGGCGTTGAAGGCACCCGAGCTGTTGATGTTCACGCGCATGACCGGTGATCTGGTGCTGGCAATGCGCCGCTGCCCGCAGCCGATCGTGGCGGCGGTCGACGGGGTCTGCGCCGGCGCCGGGGCGATCGTCGCGATGGCGTCTGACCTGCGGCTGTGCACTGCACGCAGCAAGACCGCGTTTCTCTTCAACCGCGTCGGCCTGGCCGGCTGCGACATGGGGGCCTGCGCGATCCTGCCGCGCCTGATCGGCCACGGTCGCGCGTCCGAGCTGCTCTACACCGGCCGCTCGATGAACGGCGAAGAGGCCGCGGCCTGGGGCTTCTGCAACCGCGTTTGCGAACCGGCTGAGCTGTTGTCGCAAGCGCAGGCGCTGGCGCAGGCGATCGCCGACGGTCCGGCCTTTGCCAACGGCATCACCAAGACGATGCTGCACCAGGAATGGAGCATGGGCATCGAGCAGGCGATCGAGGCCGAAGCGCAGGCGCAGGCGCTGTGCATGCTGACGGGCGACTTCAAGCGCGCCCACGATGCCTTCATCGCCAAGCAGAAACCGGTCTTCGAAGGCAACTGAGAGGAGGTTTCCGATGACACCGATGGACCACCTGGACTGGCCGTTCTTCGAAAACCGCCACCGCGTGCTGGCGGCTGAACTCGACGCATGGGCCACGCAGCATGTGGCGCAGGCCCATGGCGACGATGTCGATGCCGAATGCCGCGCGCTGGTGCGCTCGCTCGGACGGGGCGGATGGCTGCGCCATGCGGTGGCGGGCGATGTGGCTGGCGCAGCCGCGATCGACACCCGCGCCATCTGCCTGATCCGCGAAACCCTGGCGCGCCATTCCGGGCTCGCCGACTTCGCCTTCGCGATGCAGGGCCTGGGCAGCGGCGCCATTTCACTGCAAGGCAGCGCCGCACAACGCGAACGCTACCTACCGCGGGTGCAGCGCGGCGAAGCGATTGCGGCGTTTGCGTTGTCCGAGCCCGATGCCGGCTCGGACGTGGCGGCCTTGAGTTGTGCCGCGCGCGCCGACGGCGACAGCGTGGTGCTCGACGGCGAGAAGACCTGGATCAGCAATGGCGGCATCGCCGACTTCTATGTCGTCTTCGCCCGCAGCGGCGAAGCGCCCGGTGCACGCGGCATCAGCGCCTTCATTGTCGATGCCGACACCGCAGGACTCGAGATCGCCGAACGCATCGAGCTGATCGCGCCGCATCCGCTGGCCAGGCTGCGCTTCACGGGTTGCCGCATCCCTGCCAGCCAACGCATCGGCGCGCCTGGCGAAGGCTTCAAGGTGGCGATGCGGACCCTCGACGTGTTCCGCACCTCGGTCGCGGCAGCGGCCCTGGGCTTCGCCCGCCGGGCGCTGGCCGAAGCCTTGAGCCGTGCCACCACGCGCCAGATGTTCGGCCAGCGGCTGGCGGACTTTCAACTGACGCAGGCCAAGCTGGCGCAGATGGCGACCCAGGTCGACAGCGCGGCCTTGCTGACCTACCGCGCCGCCTGGCAGCGCGACCAGGGCCGCAATGTGACCCGTGAAGCCGCGATGGCCAAGCTGACCGCCACCGAAAACGCCCAGCAGGTGATCGATGCGGCAGTGCAGATCTGGGGCGGCCTCGGCGTTGTCAGCCAGCAGCCAGTCGAGCGTCTGTACCGCGAGATCCGTGCCTTGCGAATCTACGAAGGCGCGAGCGAAGTGCAGCAGTTGATCATCGCCCGCGACCTGCTGCGTGCAATGCCGACCGCCTGAGAACCGCCATGGCCAGCGCCCACGTCGACACCTTTGCTCGCGAACACCTGCCGGCGCAGGAGTTGCAGCCGGAGTACTTGTTCGACGGACCGCAATTGCAGTTTCCGCCGCAGTTGAATTGCGCCACCGAACTGCTGGACCGCCGCGTGCTCGAAGGCGATGGTGAGCGGCTCTGCATCCAGGCGCCGGGCCTGCGCTGGACCTATGCTGATCTTCTGGCGCAAGCCAGTCGCATCGCCCATGTGCTGGTGGCCGAGTGCGGCTTGGTGCCTGGCAACCGCGTGCTGCTGCGCGCCCCCAACAGTCCGATGCTGGCGGCTTGCTGGTTCGCGGTCGTCAAGGCCGGCGGCATTGCGGTGGCAACGATGCCGTTGCTGCGCGAAAAAGAGCTGAAGGCGATCATCGACAAGGCCCAGGTCACGCATGCGCTGTGTGACGCCGGGTTGGCCGACGCGCTGCGCGCTGCGATGGCGCAGTCGCCGGTCCTCACCAACCTGATCTGCTTCGATGGGCA
>JBDSMV010000363.1:0-11239 GCA_039915715.1 Rubrivivax sp.
ACCGAGATGCTCTGCCGGTAGCCCCAGACGCCTTGCGGCTCGGGGTTGATCCAGGCGAACTTCGGGAATGCATTCGTCAACCGCGACAACCATTCGGCGCCTGGTTCTTCGTTGTTGTATTCGACACTGCCGCCAGGCTGCACGATCTCGTACGGGCTCATCGTGGCGTCGCCGACGAAGATCAGCTTGTAGTCGCGGTTGTACTTGCGAATCAGGTCCCAGGTGGCGAACTTTTCGCTGTAACGGCGGCGGTTGTTCTTCCACATGAAGTCGTAGACGCAATTGTGAAAATAATAGAACTCCAGGTGCTTGAATTCGGTCTTGGCGGCGCTGAACAGTTCTTCGACCCGGTGGATGTGTTCGTCCATGGTGCCGCCGACATCCATCAACAACAGCACTTTGACCATGTTGTGGCGCTCGGGCACCATGCGGATGTCCAGCAAACCGGCATTGGCAGCCGTGCGGTGGATGGTGTCGTCCAGGTCCAGCTCTTCTTCGGCGCCTTCGCGAGCAAAGCGGCGCAGCCGGCGCAGTGCCACCTTGATGTTGCGCGTGCCGAGCTCTTTGGTGTCGTCGTAATCCTTGTAGGCACGCTGGTCCCAGACCTTGACCGCGCTGCGGTTTCGGCCCTTGTCCTGGCCGATTCGGATGCCCTGCGGGTTGTAGCCATAGGCGCCGAACGGGCTGGTGCCGCCGGTGCCAATCATCTTGCTGCCGCCCTGGTGGCGTTCTTTCTGCTCTTCGAAACGCTTCTTCAGCGTTTGCATCAGTTCGTCCCAGCCCATCTGTTCGATCTTGGCCTTGTCCTCGGCCGACAGTTCCAGCTCCAGGGTCTTGCGCAACCAGTCGAGCGGAATCTCCTGCGTGAAATCGGTCAGCAACTCCACGCCTTTAAAATAAGCCGAGAACGCGCGGTCGAACTTGTCGAACAGGGCTTCGTCCTTGACGAGCGTGGTGCGCGACAGCACATAGAAGTCGTCGACCGACGGGCCGATCACCCCGGCTCGCAAGGCTTCCAGCAAGGTCAGGTACTCCTTGACCGACACCGGCAGCTTGGCCGCACGCAGGGTATAGAAGAAGTCGATCAGCATGGCTTCATCCCGATGGGATCAGCGCTTCGAAGCGGTCTTCTTTGCCGCAGTGGACCTGCCGGCCCACTTCGGTGCCGGCTTGGCGTTGGCAACATCGTGGCGCTCCAACCAGTCGAAGAACTCGCCGAACCACATGCGGCTGTTGCGGGGTTTCAGGATCCAGTGGTTCTCGTCCGGAAACCACAACAAGCGCGCATCGACGTTGCGCGCCTTCAGCGTGTTGTAGTAGGCCAGGCCTTGCGCGTCGGGCACGCGGTAGTCGAGCGCACCGTGGATCACGAGCGTGGGCGTGCTCATGTGACCGGCCATCACATGCGGGCTCTGCGCATGCACGCGGGCCATGTCGTCCCAGTACCAGGCGCCCAACTCCTTCGGATGCCAGGTGTAGGCATCGTCTGCGAACATGGCGACCCAGTCGTAGCAGCCCGCATGGCACACATAAGCGGCATAGCGGCCGGCCTCGACATGGCCGTTCATCCAGGCCACCATGAAGCCGCCGTAACTGCCGCCGGTGGCGAACACCCGGCGCTTGTCGGACCATGCTTGTGACAAGAGCCAGTCGGTGCCGGCTTCGATGTCCTGCAATTCGAGTTCACCCCAGCGGTGGGTGATGCTGTCCAGAAACGCATAGCCGAAACTGGACGAACCGTGGTAATTGACATTCGCCACCACATAGCCTTCGGCGGCGAACAATTGCGTATTCCAGCGGTAATGCCAGTTGTCGCCGGGTGCCGCGTGGGGACCGCCGTGAATGCTGTGCATCACCGGGTACTTGCGCCTGGCGTTGAAGTCGGGCGGGTAGGTCACCCACATCTGCACCGCATCATCCTGGCCACCCTTGAGCCAGACCTCTTCGACGGTGCCCAGTTGCAACTCGCGAAGCAATTCGTCATTGAAGCGCTCGATTCGCATCGGCGGCTGCAATGGCATGTGGGCATGGATGCGCGCCGGATGCAGTGCGCTGTCGGCCACGGTCACGAGCGTGCCTGCGGTCTTGTCGAAGCCACTGATCCAGCCACCCTCGGCCACCACTTCGGCGCGCCGATCGGCCAACTCGAAGCGCCACAAGTGGGTGCGGCCCTTCTGCTCGCCAGTGAACAGCAGTGCTTCGCCATCGTCTTCCCACAGCAGAGGGGCTTGCGGTTCGTGGTCCCATTCGGCGCTGACCACTTCCCATTGGCTGCTGCCCAGGTCCAGCATCGCCAGCTGTGACGGCATCGTGTGCTTGCGCGCCTGGTGGCTGGCCGTGAAGGCGATGCGCTTGCCGTCGGGGCTGTACGTCGGGTTGCCGAAATCCCATTCGGCATCGCGGGCCAGCACCTTGATCTTCCCGCTCTTGATGTCAATTTCGGCCAGCGCAAAGCGGCCATCGGGGCGCTTCTCTGGTGCCGGGTCGAACGTGAAGGCGATGCGTTTGCCATCTGGCGAGACATTGAAGTGGTGCGCCGATGGATCGGCCCGCGACAACTCGTAGTGCGTGCCTTCGAACAGGTCGCGAACCTTGGCTGCGCCGCCGCCTTTTCCCAACTCCAGCAGATGCAGATGCGCCACGCGCCCCATCGGCAGGTTGTGGTCCCAAAAGCGGTATTGCGCTTCGCTGGTGGCGTAGCCGCTTTCCTTGCGCTGCTTGAAGTCCTTCAGCGCCTGGGTCTGGGCTTTGGCGCCTTTCAACTCGGGCCAGACCCACGACACGAACACCAGGCTGCGGCCATCGGGGTTCCAGGCGAATGCTTCCACGCCGGTGGCCACATCGGCAGCGCGCATGGCTTCGCCCCCATCGGGCGAGATCAGGTAGAGCTGCGATTCGCTGTCCTTCGTGCCCTCCTGCTCGCGCTTGGCGGTAAAAGCGATCAGCTCGCCTTGCTTGCGCGGCGGACTCCACTTCGGCGCTGCGTCCTTGTCACCGGCTTGTGTCAGCCGGCGCGGCGCGCTGCCGTCGGTCGACAGCAGCCACAGCGATGAGCGGCCGTTGTTGTCTTCCATCGAATAGCGCGACACCGACGCCACGGCGCGATGGCCGTCGGGTGACAGGCTGGGAGTGCCGAGACGTTCGATCTGCCACAGCAGTTCGACATCGAGCCGGTTGTTCTTGGGTTTGTTGGCCATCGGAGGTCGTGCTTTCTACAGTGGCGGAAAGGGGATCGACAGGCTTCAGCGCGGATGCTGCAACTGCCAGTCGAGATGCGACCGCACGGCCGGCCATTCGGCTGCGGTGATGCTGTAGACCGCGGTGTCGCGCAAGCTGCCGTCGGCAGCGCGTTGGTGCGACCGCAGCATGCCGTCCAGTTGCGCGCCCAGGCGCTCGATGGCGCGCCGGCTTTGCGTGTTCAGGCGGTGGGTGCGAAATTCGACCGCGATGCAGTCCATTTTTTGGAACGCATGTTCCAGCAACAGCCGCTTGCATTGCGTGTTCAACGCCGTGCGCTGTGCCGATCGACGGGTCCAGGTGCTGCCGATTTCGACCCGCTTGTGCACGGCGTCGATGTTCATGTAGGTGGTCATGCCGACCACGCGGTCGGCGCCATCGAAGACGGTGAAGGGCAGCATCGAACCGTTGGCTTGCAAGCCGAGGCGGCGGTCGATCTCGACGGCCATGCGTTCGGGGGTCGGCACGGCGGTGTACCAGAGCGCACCCAGGTCGCCATCGCGACTGGCTTCGCACAAGGCGTCATGGTGCGCTGCCGACAACGGTTCGAGCCGAGCGTGGGTGCCGACGAGTGTGACGGGAGCAGGCCAGCCCATGCCGCTCACCGGTTGTGCTTCTGCATGAACACCAGCTTCTCGAACAAGGTCACGTCTTGTTCGTTCTTCAACAGCGCACCCACCAGTGGTGGCACCGACACCTTGTCGTCCTGGCTCTGCAGCACCTGCAGCGGAATGTCTTCGGCCACCAACAGCTTGAGCCAGTCGAGCAATTCGCTGGTGCTGGGCTTCTTCTTCAGCCCAGGCAAACCGCGGACCTCATAGAAGGTCTTTAACGCTGCCGCCAGCAACTCCTGCTTGAGCTTCGGAAAGTGCACATCGACGATGGCGCGCATGGTGTCGGCATCGGGAAAGCGGATGTAGTGAAAGAAGCAGCGCCGAAGAAAGGCGTCCGGCAGTTCCTTTTCGTTGTTGCTGGTAATGAAGACGATCGGGCGGTGGCGGGCCTTGACCAGTTCACGGGTTTCGTAGACATAAAACTCCATGCGGTCGATCTCGCGCAGCAGATCGTTCGGGAATTCGATGTCGGCCTTGTCGATCTCGTCGATCAGCAGCACCACCGGTTGTTCGGCGGTGAAGGCCTGCCACAGCACACCCTTGACGATGTAATTGCGGATGTCGCGCACGCGCTGGGCGTCTTCAGCACCCGACAGTTGACTGTCACGCAGGCGGCTGACCGCATCGTATTCATACAGCCCCTGTTGCGCCTTGGTCGTGCTTTTGATGTGCCATTGCATCAGCGGCATGCCGAGTGCCGCAGCCACTTCCTCGGCCAACATGGTCTTGCCGGTGCCGGGTTCACCTTTGACCAGCAGTGGCCGTTGCAAAGTAACCGCTGCATTGACCGCCAGCATCAGGTCTGGGGTGGCAATGTACTGGTCGGAACCTTGAAATTTCATGGGTTGCAGGAGGAGAAAGGGGCCTCGGCCACCGGGCGCAATCAGTATAGGCGGCCCCCTATAATGCGAGGTTGCGCTCTTAAAACCCGCGAGCTTTCACCCGCGAGCTTTCACCCGATGACCCAGACCCCGATCAACTCCTCCATCCACCGGTTGCTGGCCGTGTCTGTCGCCCTGCTGGTGCTGAGCCCGGCTGCCTTCTCCCAGGCCGCGGTTGCGGCCCCGGGTGGCGACCCTGTCAAGGGTGAGCAAAAGGCATCGATGTGCATCGGCTGCCACGGCATCGTCGGCTACCAGGCCAGCTTCCCGGTGGTCTACAAGGTGCCGATGATCTCGGGGCAGAACGCCGAATACATCG
This sequence comes from Rubrivivax sp., assembly GCA_039915715.1. Classification (GTDB taxonomy): domain Bacteria; phylum Pseudomonadota; class Gammaproteobacteria; order Burkholderiales; family Burkholderiaceae_C; genus Rubrivivax. The sequence continues at coordinate 5,052 of JBDSMV010000363.1, forward strand.
TGGCTGCATTGGCGGCCTACAAGAAAGGCGAACGCAAGCACCCGACCATGCGGGCCATTGCGGGTTCGATGAACGATGCCGACATGGCCGACCTGGCGGCTTTCTACCACCAGCAGAATGCCTCGTCGATCAAACCGGTGGCCGACGCGCCACCGCAAGCCCCGGCCGCGGTCGAAGCCTTGCTGACCAAGGGCGTTTGCGCATCGTGTCATGGCGCCAACTACAGCAAACCGATCAATGCTGCCTATCCGAAACTGGCTGGCCAGCATGGCGACTACCTCACCATGTCGCTGCGGTCCTACAAAACCGAAGGCAACCCGAATCTGGGTCGCGCCAATGCCATCATGGGCGCGCAGGTCAAGCAGTTCAGCCTGCAGGAGCTGAAGACCATCGGCGAGTATTTGTCGACGCTACCGAGCGAGTTGCGCGTGGTGCCGCAAGCGCGGTTCATCGCTCACTGACGACGCGCACCGCGGCGCGGCGCCGGCCGATCAGCCCGGTGGCCAGTGCGGTTCCCAGCAACACCACGGCACAGCCCCAGACTGTTTCGACGCCGGGCTGCTCGTCCAGGAACATCCAGCCCCAGGCGATCGCGAACGGTGGGATCAGAAAGGTGACCGCCATTGCATTGGCCGGTCCCGCATGAGCGATGAGCCTGAAATACAGCACATAAGCAAGCCCCGTGCAGGCCAGCGCCAGTGCGGCGGCGCTGACCCAGGCGTGGGCGTCCGGCGGCACGGCTGGCCAGGCCCAGACCGCGGGCAGGGCCAGCATCAAGGTGCTGGCCAACAGGCTGCCCCCCGCCACCGCCAGCGGGGGCACGCCCGACAGGTGGCGGCGCGACACATTGGCACCGAGGCCATACAACAGCGTGGCGCAGAGGCAGGCGGCGATGCCGAGCGCCGGGCTGATGCCCTGGTCGCCGGGTCTGAAGTCGGCTTTGCCCCAGGCCAGACCGACGATGCCGGCCATGCCCACCGCCATGCCCAGCATGCGCGGCAGGGTCAGCCGGTCGCCCAGCCACATCCACGCGATCAATGCGCCCCAGATCGGCGTGGTGGCATTGAACACCGACATCAAACCGGCATTCAACACCAGGGCTGCCGCCATGTAGAACAGAAATGGCAAGGCCGAGTTGACGATGCCCACCAACGCGATCGGCCGCCAGTGGCGCCGCAGGGCGGGCCACTGGCCGCGCCACAGCAACATCGGCATCAGCATGAGGCAGGCGCCGGCCACGCGCACGAACACCAATGCCACCGGACCGAAGGTGACCGCGCCGACCCGCATGAACAGGAACGAAGCGCCCCACAACGCGCCCAGCGCCAGCAATTCGACGATGTCTCGCCGCGTCACCGAGGATCTGCCCGCGGGTGGCTGAACGGCGCCAGTGCCTTCATTGCCAAGTCTGGGAACGCAACGGCGCACCTTCCAGTTGCAGCAAGGCGGCCTTGCGCCGCAAGCCCCCGGCATAACCCGTCAGGCTGCCATCGCGCCCGACCACCCGGTGGCAGGGCACGATGATGCTGATCGGGTTGCGACCGATGGCCGCACCCACCGCGCGCACCGCCAGTGGTTTCTCGATCCGGCTTGCGATCGCGCTGTAGGTGCTGAGGGCGCCGCAGTCGATCTGCAGCAGCGCCAGCCACACGGCTTGCTGAAACGCTGTGCCGATCGGGTCCAGCGGCACCGAGAACCGTTGCAGTCCGCCCTTGAAGTAGGCCTCCAGCTCGCGCGCAGCCAACTTCAGATGCGGGTGGTCGGTGGTCACGGGTGCGGCCAGTGCGCCGGGGTGATGGGCCTGGCCATCGAACAGCGCGGCAGCCAAACCGGCCGCGGTGGCAGCCAATGTCAGTTCACCGAGTGGAGTGTCGATGCGGCATTGGGCTTGCAGAGGCGATCGGGCCGCCAAGGGCGCCCGCGACTGTGACGGCAACGGCGACGGCGATTGGATCAAGGACGTCGATGACGGAAGGATCATGGCAAGCCCTTTGCAGCAAGCGGTCGAACAACAGGTGAGGAAGATGGTGCTGCCTGCGCAGCCACTTCCCATTGGGTTTCCAGGTGATGCCACAACTGCATCACCGCATAGGCGCGCCATGGCCGCCAGGCTTCGGCGCGAGCAGTCAGCAGCTTCGGATCGCGCGAAGCCAGCGCATTCATCAAGCCGATGTCGCTGGCCGGCCAGGCATCGGGCCAGCCCAGCGCGCGCATCGCGATGACCTGCGCGGTCCAGTCGCCCACACCCGGCAGGGCTTGCAACTGCTGCAGGGTGCGCGGCAGATCGGCACCGCGATTGAGTTGCAGCGAACCATCGGCCACCGCGCGCGCCAAAGCACGGATCGCACCCACGCGTTGGCGCACGATGCCCAGCTTGCCGATCACTTCGGGATCGGCATCGGCCAGCACTTCGGCGGTGGGAAACAAATGCGTCAGCGCGTCGAAAGGCGTGGCCAGCGGCTCGCCATAGCGATCGACCACACGCTGCACCAGGGTTCGCGCTGCCTTGACCGTGACCTGCTGGCCGAGGATCACGCAGGTCGCGATTTCGAACCCGGCCAGACTTCCCGGCAAGCGCGCGCCGGGTCTGACCGGCACCGGCAGCAAGGCCATTACCGGGTCGATGGCTTGCGGGTCTGCATCCAGGTCCAGTGCCTGACGCACCCGCTGCATCAAGGCGCCCAGCACCGGCAGCAAGGTGTCGGATGTGCGCAAGCGCACCTCGTGACGCGCGGGATCGAAGCGCGCTTCGATCCAGCCACGCAAGATCTGCTGCTGGTGCGGCCAGCGAATGGTGTGTCGCCAGGCCAGACCATCGACTTCGGCGATGCCGCGCACCGCGCGCCGCGCCAGAAAGGCCAGCATCGCGTCGATGTCGTAGGGGGGTCGGAAAGCCAGCCGCAATGCCACATCGTCGGGCCGCGCAGCGGCCATCCGGGGCGATCGAGCGCGAGCGGGTGGCTGCGATTGGCCTTTGGTTGCAGCTTGCATGCTGCTTTCGTGGCGCAAGCGCGTCGGATTGAAGCGATAGCGTTCGACAAAAGCGGCATTGAAGCGCCGCAGGCTGTCGAAACCGCTGGCCAGAGCCACCTGCGTGACGGGCATCTTGGTGTCGGTCAGCAGTTGCTTGGCCAACAGCAAACGCAAGGTGGCGATGTAGTCACGCGGTGCCACCCCGTGCGCGATCTGGAAGATGCGGCGCAGATGGCGTTCGGTGATCCCCAGATGCGCAGCCAATGCGGGCATCCGGGTCGGGCAGCCGGCATGCACCGCTTGTTCGATCCAGCGCGCTGCGGCATCGGCCAGCGCGCGCGAGGAGTCGGTGTGCGACAAGCCCGGCGCAATCTCGGGTCGGCACTTCATGCAAGGTCTGAAAGCCGCGGCTTCGGCTTGCGCAGGGCTTTTGAAAAAGCGGCAGTTTTGGCGCCGCGGGGTGCGAACACGGCACACCGGGCGGCAATAGATGCCCGTCGATGTCACCCCCACGAACAAACGCCCGTCGAATCGCGCATCCCGAGCGGTCAGCGCCAGATAGGCGGCATCGAAGTCCAGGTCCGGATCTGAAAGCATGCGCCGATCATAGGCAGCCTCTGGGGGAAGACTGGCCGTTATCGGACCTGTCCCTTCGGCTGCGGTTCAGGCAGCTGTTGTCGCCATTGATCAACCGCGATCAACCGCGATCAACTCGCGATCAACTCGGCGTGCCGCGGGCTTTGGCAATCGCTGTGGCTGCCGCCATTTCCGCAGTCAATGCTTGCTCGAGCGGGCTGCGGCACAAACCCGCATGGGGATAGCGCAGGTTCTCGTAGAGCTGTGAGGTGGCGGGTGCCAGTGCCAGAAGCGCATGCAGATGCGGGTCGGAATCGGTTTGGCTCAGCACCCGCGTGATCTGCTCTGACAGTTGGCGGTACTGCAGCGGGCTGGCCGAGCCGGGTTCATGTTCAAGCCGCTCCAGCAGGGCAGCCAGACTCGCCAGAGTGGACAATCGGTCGGGCAGCTTCGAAGTACGGGTGCGGGTGTTCATGCGTTTGCAGATGCGTGTGCGGCTTCGAATATCAAGAGGCGGATGCCCAGTGGCTCGCGCTGCTTCGATGTCTTCGAGGCTTCGTGCATCCACGGGTATGCGCTTGCTCGAGCATCTCGGTGCCGGGGCCACACTGCGTCTTTCTGGACGGAGAAACCCATGGCTCATGTTCTGGCGATCTACAAGCAACCCACCGATCCGAAGGCGTTCGATGCCTACTACCATGACACGCATGTGCCGTTGGCCAAGACGATGCCGGGTTTGCGAGGCTACGAGATCAACTCCGGACCGGTGACGGTTTCGACAGGTGCCGCTGCCGTGCATCTGGTGGCGGTGCTGCATTTCGATTCGATGGCCGATATCCAGACCGCACTGGCATCGCCCGAAGGCAAGGCCACGGCGGCCGATCTGCCCAACTTCGCCAGCGGCGGTGTCGAGTTGCTGATGTTCGACAGCCGCACGATTTAGGTTTTTTTGAATCCATTCCCACGCTTTGCCAGATGGGCGCGAATGGATGAAATGGCATCAGGTCCGACAAGAATGCAGCCAGACTGAGGACCTAAGGACCACATCATGATGTAACGCCGACTCGTCGCTGCTGCTGCTGCTGTTGCGGCTTTGGCTGTTTTTTTCCACCGCGTGCTCGACCACCACCAGCACCGCTTCGGCCGATCCGAGGCTAGAGCGCCAGAGCATCGATGCCAGCATCGGCACGGCAATGTCGAAGCTGTATGCGCAGGCCCCCGGCACACGGGAATTGGTCAGCGCTCTATGTGTTGTTCATGACCGAGGAAGCCCTGAGCAAGTTCAAGGCGAGCAAAGGATGGACCGCTGACGCTGATGCGTCGGTCACCGCAATCAATGTTGGCGCCAACGGCAGCATCGACACCCAGAGCATCAAGAATTCGGTGGTCAGCTTCGCGCTCAGCAATGGCGGTTTGATGGCCAATCTGAGCATCGAAGGCACGAAGGTCACCCCGCTGGCGCTCTGATCGTCGAAGCACAATCCCGAGACAAGGGCCCATCGGGCCCTTGTTGACATTTGCGGTCTGGAGCGCGCACCGTGATGCGGGTTCTGCGCCCACGGCCGCACGGGAATCAACCCCGAGACCGAGCCGTCAGCCACCCAATTGCCACTGGCCGACACCTGGGCAGCCTGGATATTGACCAGGTTTGGCGTTTTGGGGTTGGTGATCATGGGGTTGGTGGCGTCACAACTGCTGCCATTCCAGCGCCAGATCAAGCCGACTCCGCTGTTCGAGGCTTGGCCGACCACCACATTGCCATTGCTGCTGACAGACCGTGCACTGCCGCTTTCGTGCGCTCCCGCGATGTTCGTTCGGCACCGGCTGCACTGTCGGTGTGCCAGCCCCTCGCAGGGTCGGTGCGCGTGCAGCTCGCGAGGCGCGGTTGGGTGGTGGCCGAAGCCGGTTGCGGGGTGATCATCGACCCGGCCGATGTGGAGTGGGTCGAGATCAGCCCCAACACCCACTTTCTGGAATTCAATCTTGGCAAGGCGGCCTTGCCGCGCTTGAGCGCCGGGGCGCAACCCGGTGCTTGCGGTGTCGACCTGGGCTTCGCACCCCAGCTGTTTGCGCCCTTGGCGCAGCGCTTGATGTCAATGGCCGTTCAGGCTGCCGGTACCCTTCAGTCCGATGCGGCGGGCCTTTCCAAAAGCGCACTGTTCAGACGTTGGAACGAATTGATTGCGCTGACGCTGCTGACCGAGCAGCCGCTGAGTTCAGGCCATGTCCAGGGCCAGGGCGCCTGGGCATTGCGCCCGCCCCAACCGCCTTCCGATGCGGGGTTGCCGGTCAGCCTGCGCCGGGCGCTGGAATTCATCGATGCGGAAGCCCAGCACGACATCGGCCGGGCCCAGATCGCCGATGCGGCCTGCGTCAGCGCCAGCACCTTGCTGCGAGTGTTCAGACCCGGCTCGATCAGACCCCAGCGCCGGTGTTGCGTGAGGTGCGGCTGGACAAGGCGCGCGCCGATCTGCGTCGGGGTGACGGGGGTTCGATCCGTGAGGTGGTCCTGCGTTGGGATTTCTACAACCCGAGCAAGTTCAGCCAGGCTTATCTGCGGCGTTTTGGCGAGTTGCTCAGCGCCACGCGCGACGGCGGGCGCTAGTGCAGTGCGCGTGATGTTGTAGAACTTATATCGC
>JBDSMV010000366.1:0-5042 GCA_039915715.1 Rubrivivax sp.
TTCTGCCGGCGATCATCTCGTACATCGCGCTCTTCTACATCGTCCACCTGGAAGCGCTGAAGGCCAACCTGGTGGGTCTGCCCCGGCGATCGAAAGCAACCGCCGGGCAACGCCTGATCTCGCTCGCCACCACGGTTGCCGGCTTCATCGTGCTGGCCGGGGTTGTCTACTACGGCATCGGCTGGATCAAGACCGCACTCGGCGGCGCCGCCATCTACGTCATCGGCGTGCTGGTGTTGGCTGTCTACCTGGGGCTGTTGTGGATCGGTGCGCAGCAGCCCGAACTGCCGCTGGACGATCCGAATGCACCGGTGTTCGAGTTGCCCGAAACCGCGCCCACGCTGAAGAGCGGTTTGCACTACCTGTTGTCGGTGGTGGTGCTGATTTGGTGCCTGATGATCGAGCAGATGTCGCCGGCGCTGTCGGCCTTCTGGGCCACGCTGTTCATGATCTTCGTGATCGTCACGCAACGGCCGATCCTCGCTGGCATGCGCGGACGCGCCAACTTCGGGCGGGCTTTTTCGCTCGGTATCAAGGACCTGATCGACGGCCTGGAAGCCGGCGCCCGCAACATGATCGGCATCGGTGTCGCCACCGCGGCGGCCGGCATCATCGTCGGCACCGTGTCGCTGACCGGCATCGGCCTGGTGATGACCGAAGTGGTGGAACTGCTATCGGGCGGCAACCTGATCGTGATGCTGGTGCTGGTGGCGGTGGTGAGCCTGATCCTGGGCATGGGGCTGCCGACCACGGCCAACTACATCGTGGTGTCGACCTTGATGGCGCCGGTGGTGGTTGAACTGGGTGCGCAGAGCGGGCTGATCGTGCCGCTGATTGCGGTGCACCTGTTCGTCTTCTACTTCGGGCTGATGGCCGATGTGACGCCCCCGGTGGGATTGGCGTCGTTCGCGGCGGCGGCCATTGCGCGAGCCGACCCGATCAAGACGGGGGTGACGGCATTCTTCTACAGCATGCGCACGGCGATCCTGCCGTTCCTTTTCATCTTCAACACCCAGTTGCTGATGATCGGCATCGACAGCGTCTGGCATCTGGTGCTGACGATCGTCAGCGCCACCGCGGCGATGCTGATCTTTGCAGCGGCCACGCAGAACTACTTCCTCGTGCGGTCGAAGTGGTATGAGTCGATTGCGTTGTTGCTGGTGACCTTCACGCTGTTCCGCCCGGGGTTCTGGTGGGACATGGTCTACCCCGCCTACCAGACGGTGCCCGCGGCAGAGCTGATGCAGCGAGTGGGCGCGGCTCCGACGGGCGACAACCAGCGGGTGTGGATCGAAGGCACCAACCTGGACGGCAAGGACATCCGAAAGGGGGTGCTGTTGCCGCTGGGCGAACCCGGCACCGCGCGCGAGCGCCTGGGCCGCATCGGCTTGGTGGTGGTGCCGCTGGGCGACAAGATGCAGATCGCTCAAGTCAAGTTTGGCTCACGCGCCGAAAAGCTGGGGCTGGAGCAGGGCTTCGACATCGCCAACATCGAGGTGCCGGCCGAGCGGCCCGACAAGGAATGGGTGTTCATTCCGGCGCTGGTGTTGCTGGCACTGATCGTGCTGCTGCAGCGGACGCGGCTGCGGCGTGAACCCAAACTGCAGCCGGCGGCTGCGGTGGGGTGACAGGCGGCTGAGCGATCAAGGCCGGTCAGTGACCGGCCCTGATCGTTGCTTTGCAGTGCGCACGGTTGCAGGTGCCCAACCGCTCCAGCGAGCGCGATGCCTTGATCGCTGCTACAGCCATCGTGCACAGGATGACCGGTGTGACGCGAAACGCCCGCGATGTCGAGTCCAGTGGCGTTGCCCTGCTCAACCCATGGCTGGCCTGATGGCGCGTTCAATGTCTGGATAGGTCGAGCCAGCGTTCGACCACCCCGGCCAAGCGGCCGAAATGGCGCGCGATATCGACTTCGTCCACGGCCCCGTAGCCGAGCACCAGCCCGCGCTGCGTGGCCGGGCGCCGCATCTGATACAGCGACAACGGTCGGCTCGCCACACCGGCCTGCGCGATGCGCTGCGCCAATGCCGCGTCGTCCACTCGCGGCGGCAGTCCCAAGACCAGATGCAGGCCGGCGTCGCCGCCCATCACGGGCAGGGTGGTGCCGAAGTGTTTGGCGATGGCAGCGATCAGCGCGTCGTGCCGCGCGCCGTACACCGCCCGCATGCGGCGGATGTGGCTGGCGTAGTGGCCTTCGGAGATGAAACGCGCCAGCACCGCTTGTTGCGGGGTCTGTCCTTCTCGGAACAGTTCGGCCAGCGCGCGCCCGAACCCCTCCACCAGTCCTGGCGGCAGCACCACATAAGCCAGACGCAGCGCCGGGAACAGCGTCTTCGAAAAGGTGCCGAGAAAAAGCACGCGCTGGTGCGTGTCCAGACCCTGCAGCGCCGGCAGCGGGCGAGAGCCATAGCGAAATTCGCTGTCGTAGTCGTCCTCGATGATCCAGACGCCGCGCAGCGCTGCCTGGTCCAGCAGTTGGCGGCGACGCGCTGCGCTCATCAGGGCACCGGAGGGGTACTGGTGCGCCGGGGTCACGAACACAGCGCGCGGCGCATCGCGCCATTGCGCAGCGGTCGGTGCCAACCCTTCGGCGTCGACCCGCACCGGCACCAGCTTCAGCCCCAACGCCTGGAACACGCTGCGTGCACCCCAATAACCCGGGTCCTCGATCCAGATGGCGTCGCCGGGGTCGGCCAGCAATTGCGCCACCAGTTGCAACGACTGCTGCGTGCCGCTGGTGACCAGCACCTGCTCGGGCGCGCAGTGCACACCGCGGGTGGCGCGCAGGTGCTCGGCGATCGCATAACGCAGCCCGGCATCGCCGCCGCCGCTGGCATAGCTGAGCTGCGGCGGCGCCAGGTTGCGCCACAAGCGCGATTGCAGCCGGCTCCAGACGGCCGCTGGAAACTGACGCACCTCGGGCACACCGGGGGTGAAGGCGCCCCATTGCAGGCTCGCGGCACCGGCGCGGTCGACCAGCGTCGCGCCGCGGCGCGACAACAGCGTGCGGGGCGTGGGTGCGGGACCGGGGGATTTGCCGATGCCGTCGGCCGGCAGGTGGTCGCCGCTGCCGTCGCCGCCCGGGTCGGCTGCATCGAGCCCCGTGCCGGACCTCGTCGACAGCTGCCGCGGCACGGTGCGGGCCACGAAGGTGCCGCGCCCGACTCCCGCCTGCACATAGCCTTCGAGCGCCAGTTGGGCATAGACGTGGACGACGGTGTTGCGCGCGATGTCCAGTGCGGTGGCCAGCACCCGGCTCGGCGGCAGTTGCGACGCCGCTGGCAGCAGACCGCGCCGAATTGCGTCCTGAACCACGCGGTAGAGCACGCGGTGATCGTGTTCACCGGGCCGGCGTCTGAACGCATGCCGCAGCTGGTCGACGGCTGAAGTGCGTTTGCCTGCCGGTTTGTCGGTGGGGTCGGTGGTGTCGGTAGTGCGAGTCCTCAAATTGGTTCCACCGCTATCGCCTCATTGGCTCTTTCATTGGGACCAAGTAATCCATATCCTGGGTGGCCTGTCAAGCCGCACCTGCCGGCCCACCCCTTCTCTTCAATACGCCTCGCGAGGAACACAAGATGGACGCCAGCACCCCGAACAAGCGCAACACCCGCTCGAAGGCCGAAACCAAGTTCGGCACCACCGACCACGCCAAGGCCTTCGTCAAGTTGCCGGCGGTGCCGCCGCAGGGCGCCGCCCACGCGTCCCATGTCAATGCCGACATCGACGCGCGCCGCTTGAAGGCCACTCCGCGCGGGGTCGGCGTCGGTTTTCCGGGCATCTATGCCGAGACAGCGCTGAACGCCGAGATCCACGATGTCGAAGGCCGCCGCTTCATCGACTTCGGTGCGGGCATCGCGGTGCTCAACACCGGCCATCGCCACCCGCGCGTGACCGCTGCGGTGCAGGAGCAGCTGCAGCACTTCAGCCACACCTGCTACCAAGTGGTGCCGTACGAGAGCGTGGTGTCACTGGCCGAACGGCTGAACGCGCGCACGCCAGGCAATCATGAGAAGAAGACCGCGTTCTTCACGACCGGGGTCGAAGCGGTCGAGAACGCGGTCAAGATCGCGCGCTGTGCCACCGGCCGGCCCGGTGTGATCGCGCTGTCGGGCGCCTTCCACGGCCGCACCTACATGGGCATGGCGCTGACCGGCAAGGTGGTGCCGTACAAGACCGGCTTCGGCCCGTTTCCGGCGAGCGTCTATCACATCCCCACGCCGATGGCGCTGCATGGCGTCACCACCGCCGATTCGCTGATGGCGATCGAGCGCCTCTTCAAGGCCGACATCGAACCCACGCAGGTGGCGGCGATCCTGGTCGAGCCGGTGCAAGGCGAAGGCGGCTTCTATGTGATGCCGAAAGACTTCATGCAGGCGCTGCGCAAGCTCTGCGACACCCATGGCATCGTCTTGATCGTCGACGAGGTGCAAACCGGCTTCGGCCGCACCGGCAAGCTGTTCGCCAGCGAGCACTACGGGGTCGTGCCCGACCTGATGACGATGGCCAAAAGCCTGGCCGGCGGCCTGCCGCTGTCGGCGGTCACCGGCAAGGCCGAGTTGATGGATGCGCCGGCACCCGGTGGCCTCGGAGGCACGTATGCCGGCAATGCGCTGGCCGTGGCAGCCGCCCATGCGGTGCTGGACGCGATCGACGACGAAGGCCTGTGCGCGCGGGCCGAGCAGTTGGGCCAGCGTCTGAAAACAAAGCTTGACGGACTGAAGTCCGCGGTGCCGGCGATTGCCGAGGTGCGGGGCCTGGGTTCGATGTCGGCAGTGGAGTTCTGCAAGCCCGATGGCAACGGCACTCCGGACCCGGACTTCACCAAGCGCGTGCAGCAGATGGCGCACGACAACGGTCTGCTGCTGCTGACCTGCGGCGTCTATGCCAACGTGATCCGCTTCCTGTATCCCCTGACGATCCAGGACGATGTCTTCGAGGAAGGCCTGTCGATCCTGGCGGACGCGATGAAGCGCGTGACCGCCGAAGCCAAGTCCCCGCACTGAATCGAGGATGTCGAGATGACCAAAGACAGTAAAGAC
>JBDSMV010000404.1:0-5562 GCA_039915715.1 Rubrivivax sp.
GCCGCAACGGCGCTGGCGCCGACTTCGGTTCCCGGCGCTGCCACCAACCCGGCCGCCACACCACCGGCGGCCGTGGATTCGCCGACCCCGGTCGTGCCGTCAGCTGCGCAGGCACCGGAATCAGGCGGCCTGTTGGACTCGTTGCTCGAGAATCCGCTGGTGTTGCCCGGCGCAGGTGCGCTGGTGTTGCTGCTGCTGGGCTTTGCCCTGTGGCGCATGCGCAGCCGCAACCGGTTCCCGGCTGGCGAAACCTCGTTCCTGGAGTCTCGCCTGCAGCCCGACTCCTTCTTCGGCGCCAGCGGCGGCCAGCGCGTCGACACCCGCGACGCTGCTGCCAGCAGCAGCGGTGGCGAGAGCGCTTCTTCGATGAGCTATTCGCTGTCGCAGCTCGATGCCATCGGTGATGTCGACCCGGTGGCCGAAGCCGATGTCTACCTGGCCTATGGCCGCGACCTGCAGGCCGAGGAGATCCTGAAAGAAGCGCTGCGCCTGTCACCCGAACGCATGGCGGTGCGTTCGAAGCTGCTCGAGGTCTATGCCAAGCGGCGCGACCTGGCGTCGTACGAATTGCTGGCCTCGCAGATGTTCAACCTGACGCAGGGCAACGGTGCCGAATGGGCCCAGGCCCAGGCGCTGGGCCAGACGATCGATCCCGACAACGCGCTCTATGCGCCCGGTGGGCACCCCGACGAAGTCCGCGACGCGCACGGCGACGTGGTGCGCGAGCCGTTGGGCGCGTCGACCTTGCCGTACACGGCGCCGGTGGCGGAGCCTGGTTTCCAGCCGGCGGCCGATGCCACGCTCGACGGCCCCGCCGACACCGACAACCACATCGACCTGGAACTGGATCCGGCCGACTCCGGGCCGATGCCGTTGCATGAAACGACGCAGGCCTTCGCAACCGATCTGCAGTCCGGAACCGGCGACGACACGCGCCCGAACCTTGGGTCACAACCGTCCACCGATGGCGGGCTCGACTTCGACCTCGAAGCGCTCGACACGATGTCGCCGTCGGCGGCGGCCGACACCCGTCCCGGTGAAGAGCCGCTGCTGGACTTCGGCGACCTGTCGACGCAGAACGACGAGACTCTGCTCGGTGGTTCACCGGCAGCCGGCGAGCCGATGGCGCGCAAGTTGGAGCTGGCCGAGGAATTCCGGCAGATCGGCGACATCGAAGGCGCCCGCGACCTGCTGGAAGAAGTGATCTCGCGGTCCGATGGCGCGCTCAGGGCCAAAGCGCAGGGCATGCTCGACCGACTGTCTTGACACCCTTGTTGCCCTGAGTTCGTCGGCGCTCGATCCGGACTTGAAGCCGGTTGCACGCACCGTGCAGCGCCTGGCGCTCGGGGTTTCTTACCGCGGCACGCGCTACCACGGCTGGCAGTCCCAGGCCGATGGGCGCACCGTGCAGGATGCGCTGGAGCAGGCGTTGTCCACCTTCGCTGCAGTGCCGCTGCACACCGTCTGCGCCGGGCGCACCGACACGGGTGTGCATGCGTTGAATCAGGTCGTGCACCTCGACACCGCCCTGGTTCGGGAGCCGCAGTCCTGGGTGCGCGGCACCAATCGCTATCTGCCCGATGACATCGCGCTGCAGTGGTGCCAGCCGATGGCGCCCGACTTTCACGCCCGCAACAGTGCGCTGGGTCGGCGCTACCGCTTCGTCGTGCTGCAGTCGCCGGTGCGCCCGGCGCTGGAACACGGGCTGGTCGGGTGGGTGTTTCGACCGCTCGACGTCGACGCGATGCGCACCGCGGCGGCAGCACTGATCGGTCGTCACGACTTCAGCGCGTTCCGCGCTGCCGATTGCCAGTCGCCGACTCCGATCAAGACCCTGCGCAGACTGGCGGTCGACAAGGCCGGTGCCTACTGGCGTTTTGATTTCGACGCCAACGCGTTCCTGCACCACATGGTGCGCAACATCGTCGGTTGCCTGGTGCAGGTCGGCAGCGGGCGGCAGCCCGCGTCGTGGCTCGCCGACTTGCTGGCAGCCCGGGACCGGCGCTTGGCGGCTCCCACCTTTCCGCCGTCCGGGCTGCACTTCCTGGGGCCGTACTACGATCATCGCTTCGGGTTGCCCGAAGCAGTGCCTGCCAGCGGGTGGCTGCCCTGAACGCCGCTTGCAACCGACCACGGCAGCTGGCACCACCGCCGATCGCGGCCCCTGTCTCGAGCCCATGCACCGCACCCGTACCCGCATCAAGATCTGCGGCCTCACGCGCGAAGCCGATGTTGTCGATGCCGTCGAAGCCGGTGCCGACGCGGTCGGCTTCGTGCTGTGGCCCGGCAGCCCACGCCATGTGAGTCTGGACCGCGCGGTTCAACTGGCGCTGCAGTTGCCGCCGTTCGTCACCCCGGTGCTGTTGCTGGTGGACCCGACCGTCGACGCGGTGTCGACCGCGGTCGCCGCGTTGCCGCAGGCACTGCTGCAGTTCCACGGCGACGAAAGCCCCGAGTCATGCCGCGTGTCCGCATCAGGCCACCCGTGGCTGCGCGCCGCCCGCATGCGGCCCGGACTCGATTTGCTAGACTTTGCGGCCAACCACCACGGTGCCAAAGCCCTGCTGCTGGACGCGCATGTCGAGTCCTACGGTGGGTCAGGCAAGGTCTTCGATTGGTCACTGATTCCAACAAGCGTTCCCATTCCGCTCGTTTTGTCTGGTGGGTTACATCCTGCCAACGTGAGCGAAGGGATCCAGCGCGTCCGGCCCTGGGCCGTTGACGTGAGTTCCGGCGTGGAAGTTGGCAAGGGCATCAAGGATGCCGAGCTGATGCGCCGGTTCTGCCAGGCGGTTCGCGACACCGATGCCGGCCTGGATTCCTGAACGCTTGCACACCAACTCGCAAGCTGCGCCCCCCGTCCATCGATGCGGCGCGGCGATGGAAAGGCTCCCATGCTGAACTACCAACAACCCGATGCCCGCGGGCATTTCGGGCCCGTCAACGGCATCACCTATGGCGGCACCTTCGTCGCCGAAACCCTGATCCATGCGTTGCATGAACTGGAAGCGGCTTATGCCGAAGCGCAGGCCGACCCGGCGTTCAAGGCCGAATTCCAGCACGAGCTGAAGCACTTCGTCGGCCGCCCGAGCCCGGTCTACCACGCCGCCCGGCTGAGCCGTGAAATCGGCGGCGCGCAGATTCACTTGAAGCGCGAGGACCTGAACCACACCGGCGCCCACAAGATCAACAACACCATCGGCCAGGCGCTGCTGGCGCGCCGCATGGGCAAGCAGCGCGTGATTGCCGAAACCGGCGCCGGTCAGCATGGCGTGGCCACCGCCACGATCTGTGCGCGCTACGGGATGGAATGCATCGTGTACATGGGCAGCGAGGACATCAAGCGCCAGAGCCCCAACGTCTACCGCATGCACCTGCTGGGCGCCACCGTGGTGCCGGTGGAGTCGGGCAGCAAGACCTTGAAAGATGCGCTCAACGAAGCCCTGCGCGACTGGGTCACCCATGTGGACGACACCTTCTACATCATCGGCACCGTGGCCGGCCCGCATCCGTACCCGAGCATGGTGCGCGACTTCCAGCGTGTGATCGGCGACGAATGCCTGGTGCAGATGCCCGAGCAGGTGGGCCGCCAGCCGGATGCGGTGATCGCCTGCGTCGGTGGTGGCAGCAACGCGATGGGCCTGTTCTATCCGTACATCCCGCATCGGGGCACGCGGCTGATCGGGGTCGAGGCCGCCGGGCAGGGCCTTTCCACCGGCAAGCATGCGGCGTCGCTGTCGGCAGGGTCGCCCGGTGTGCTGCATGGCAACCGCACCTACCTGCTGCAGGATGCCAATGGGCAGATCACCGAAACGCATTCCGTTTCGGCTGGGCTCGACTACCCCGGCGTCGGACCGGAGCACGCTTATCTGAAGGACATCGGCCGCGCCGAGTACGTGGCCGTCACCGACGACGAGGCGTTGGCAGCGTTCCACCGCCTGTGCCGCACCGAAGGCATCATCCCGGCGCTGGAATCGAGCCATGCGATGGCGCATGCGATGCAGCTGGCGGCAACGATGCAACCCGATCAGCACTTGCTCGTGAACCTTTCGGGCCGCGGCGACAAGGACATCGGCACCGTGGCCGATCTGAGCGGTGCGCAGTTCTATTGCCGGCCGTCGTGCCAGGGGCAGGGCGTCAAAGTCGGCGCAGCCGGCGTTGTCGCCAGCGCCGGGGGCTCGCAGTGAGCCGCATCGCTGCGGTGCTGGCAGCTTTGAAGAAGGACGGGCGGCAGGCGTTGATCCCGTATGTGACTGCCGGTGATCCTGCCAATGAGTCCGCAAATGAGCCAACCGATGAGCCCGCCAATGCCGATCTGACCCCGAAGATCATGCACGCGCTGGCCGCAGGCGGCGCCGACATCATCGAACTCGGGGTGCCCTTCAGCGACCCGATGGCCGATGGCCCGGTAATTCAGAAGGCCAGCGAACGTGCGTTGGAGCGCGGCATCGGCACGCCGCAGGTGTTGCAGATGGTGCGCGACTTTCGCCGCGACGACAGCACCACGCCGGTGGTGCTGATGGGCTATGCCAACCCGATCGAGCGTTACGACCAGTGCCAGGGTGATGGCGCCTTCATCGCGGATGCTGCGGCGGCGGGCGTCGACGGGTTGCTGGTGGTCGACTACCCGCCAGAGGAATGCGAGGCTTTCGCCGCGCGCTTGTCGGCTGCCGGGCTCGATCTGATCTTTCTGTTGGCCCCCACCTCCACCGAGGCGCGCATGCAGCAGATCGGACGCATCGCCAGTGGCTATGTCTACTACGTGTCGCTGACGGGCGTGACCGGGGCCGGCCATTTGGACACCGCAGCGGTGGCGAAGATGATTCCGCGCATCAAGGCCCATGTGAACGTGCCGGTGGGGGTGGGCTTCGGCATCCGCGATGCGGCCACTGCGCGCGCGGTGGCCCAGGTGGCCGACGCGGTGGTGATCGGGTCGAAGCTGATCCAGCTGCTGCAAGCGCAACCGCCAGGCGAGGCGCCCGAAGTTGCGCGGGCGTTCATGGCCGAGATCCGCAAAGCGCTGGATCACCGGGCGACGACCGATGCGCCTGCCTAGACAACCGGCGCAACCGACGGCACGATGGCAGCACCCGGGCTCGCCCGCGGACCACAACAACAGGAAGAGGTCGCATCCATGAGTTGGCTCGAAAAACTGCTGCCGCCCAAGATCCAGCCCACCGATCCGTCAGAGCGGCGCGCGGTGCCAGAAGGCCTGTGGATCAAGTGCCCGGCCTGCGAGACGGTGCTCTACAAGACCGATTTGGAGAAGAACCTCAACGTCTGCCCCAAGTGCGACCATCACCACCGCATCGGTGCCCGTGCCCGGCTCGACGCGTTCCTTGACCCCGAGGGCCGCTTTGAGATCGGGCAAGAGATCACCCCCATCGACGCGCTGAAGTTCAAGGACAGCAAAAAGTACCCGGCGCGCCTGAAAGCCGCGCTCGAAGCCACCGGAGAAACCGATGCGCTGGTGGTGGTGGGTGGCGCCGTGATGAGCGTGCCGGTGGTGGCGGCCTGCTTCGAATTCGACTTCATGGGCGGCTCGATGGGGTCGGTCGTGGG
>JBDSMV010000429.1:0-5330 GCA_039915715.1 Rubrivivax sp.
GCGGCTGCCAGAGATGGCCGTCATCGTGCCGGTGCAGGTGCTGGCCGAGCTCTACCGCGTGCTGACCGGCAAGCTGCGCCAGCGCCCGGCCGCGGCGCGCGACGCGCTGCTGCGCTGGAGCGATGCCTACCCGGTGCGGGACTCCAGCGGGTCAGCGTTGCAGTCGGCACTCGACCTGGCCGCAGCGCACGGGCTGGCCATCTGGGACAGCCTGATCCTGTCGGTGGCAGCCGAGCACCGCTGCCGCCTGCTGCTGAGCGAAGACCTGCAACACGGCCTTACCTGGCGTGGGACGACGGTGGTCAATCCGTTTGCCGACCCCGACCACGAACTCATCAACATGCTGGTGCAATCGCATCGGCGATGAGCCCCGTCCTTCTCGACTCTTGATCGACATGATCGACATGACCGCAGCCACCACCGCACCGTTCCTGCCCTTCGCGCTGCCCGAGATCGGTGACGAAGAGATCGCCGAAGTGGTCGACGCGCTCAAGTCCGGCTGGGTCACGACGGGCCCCAAGGCCCGGCGCTTCGAAGCCGACTTCGCCGCGTTCCTCGGTGGGGCCGTCGCGCAACAACCGTTGCACTGCATCGCCGTCAACTCGGCCACCGCCGGTTTGCACCTGGCGCTGGAAGCGCTGGGCGTCGGCGCCGGCGACGAGGTCATCACCACCACCCACACCTTCACCGCCACCGCCGAAGTCGTTCGTTACCTGGGCGCCGACGTCAAGCTGGTCGACATCGACCCGGCCACGCTCAACATCGACCCGGCGCAGGTCGAAGCCGCCATCACCCCGCGCACCAAGGCAATCGTGCCGGTGCACTACGCGGGCCTGGCTGCCGACATGCCGAAGCTGTTGGCGATTGCGCAGCGCCATGGCTTGAAGGTGGTCGAGGACGCTGCCCATGCGCTGCCCACCACTTGCGGTGGCGCGCTGGTGGGCACCTTGCAAAGCGACGCCACGGTGTTCAGCTTTTATGCCAACAAGACCATCACCACCGGCGAAGGCGGCATGCTGGTAACGCGCAACGCCGAGTTGGCCAAGCGAGCCAAGGTGATGCGGCTGCACGGCATGAACCGCGATGCCTTCGACCGTTTCACGGCCACCGTGCCGAGCTGGTATTACGAGGTCGTTGCGCCGGGCTTCAAGTACAACCTGACGGACATTGCGGCGGCCATTGGCATCCACCAATTGAAGCGGCTGGAAGGCTTTCAGGTCAAACGCGAGCAACTGGCTGCTGCGTACGACGCGGCACTGGCCGGCCTGCCGCTGATCCTGCCGCCACGCCCGACGCCGGGCGACCGCCACGCGTGGCATCTGTATGTGGTGCGGCTCGGCAGCCGGGTGCCGATCGAGCGCGACACCTTCATCGAACGCCTGTATGCCGCCGGCATCGGCTGCAGCGTGCACTACATCCCGCTGCACCTGCACCCGTACTGGCGCGACCGTTATGCGCTGACACCCGAGCAGTTTCCGCACAGCCAGAAAGCTTATGAACGGATGGTAAGCCTGCCGCTGTACACCCGCATGACCGAAGCCGATGTCGAGCGCGTGGTGGCTGCGGTGCGAGAAGCGCTGCGCGCAGAATGAGCGGCTGTCGACTTTCCATTTCTCGGAGGAGCTCATGAGCGCGGTGCGGCAGTCGAAGATGACGCTTCAGGAATATCTGGACTGGGAAGACGAGCAAGTCGAGAAGCACGAGTACTGGGCGGGCGAAATTTTCGCGATGGTGGGAGGACGGCGCGTGCACGGACGCCTGGTCGGCAACCTGATGCGACGGCTGTCAGACGCGTTGCACGGAAGCCCTTGCCAAGTGTTTGCCGAAACCATGAAGTTGCAGATCGGAGTCGACAAGATCGTCTATCCCGACATCTTCGTCACCTGCGACAAGGCTGACCTTTCAACCGACCAGATATTCCGCGCGCCCACGGTCGTGGTCGAGGTGCTTTCACCCAGCACCCAGGCCTACGACCGCAGCAAGAAGTTTGCCGCCTACCGCCGCATTCCTTCCCTACGCGAGTACCTGCTGATCGACCCCGACACGCGCCGGGTCGAATCATTCCG
This sequence comes from Rubrivivax sp., assembly GCA_039915715.1. GTDB lineage: Bacteria > Pseudomonadota > Gammaproteobacteria > Burkholderiales > Burkholderiaceae_C > Rubrivivax. Next base: position 2,067 of record JBDSMV010000429.1, read on the forward strand.
ACCCGGCAGCGATGGCTTGTGGGATCTCCACGACCAAAGCGAATCGGACACCTTGGAGATCCCGAGCATCGACTGTCGCGTATCGATTGCCGACCTGTGGGACGGCGTCGATCCGGCTCCGGCCGATTGAGCCGTTCGACAACGCGCTGGTGGCCAAACGTCTGTTCGACGCCATCGGCTCGGCGCTGGCGCTGCTGTTGCTGACACCGTTGTTGCTGGTGGTTGCTGCAGTCGTGAAGCTCGATTCGCCGGGGCCCGTCTTGTATAGACAAGTCCGCATCGGGCGCCATGGCGCTCCGTTTCGCATACACAAGTTCCGCACCATGACCGCGGGTGCGCCGGGTCTGCCGCTGACGGTGGGCGACGACCCCCGCATCACGCGCGCCGGCCACCTGCTGCGCCGCACGCGGCTGGACGAGTTGCCGCAGTTGCTGGACGTGCTGCGCGGCGCGATGAGCCTGGTCGGCCCGCGGCCCGAGGTGCCGCGCTATGTGGCGCACTGGCCACCGGCCCTGCGCGAGCGGGCGCTCTCGGTGCGGCCCGGCCTGACCGATCCGTCGTCGCTGCTTTTCATCGACGAAGCGGCGCTGCTGGCCCGTGCCGCCGACCCCGAACGCGAATACATCGACGTGATCCTGCCGGCAAAGTTGCAGCGCGCCGCCGACTATGCCGAGCGCGCCACACTCGCCAGCGACATCGGTGTGCTGTGGCGCACGCTGCGGGTGCTGGTCGCAGGCGCGGCCAAATCGCCATGACACGAGCATGAGCCAGCACGCACCGGCCCCGGGCAGCGCGTTCTGGCACCGGGTCGACACCGCGCTGGCCCGTTTGCGGCCGCACCGCGCGCCGCTGTCGCTGCTACTGGACGCGGCGGTGGTGGCGGCCTGCTGGAACATCACCTACCTGTTTCGTCTGGGCTTCGAGCGTTGGATCAGCGCGCGGCCCGGCTACGACATCTGGGTGATGCTGGGCGTGGTGGGGGCCTACACCGCAGCCAGCGCCGCATTGCGTGTGCCGCAGAGCATGTGGCGGTTCTCGGGTTTCGGCGAAATCCAGCGCCTGACCCTGGCCTGTGCGCTGGCGGGTACCGTGTCAGCGGCGGCGGTGATCGGCCTGGGCTTGGTCAAGGTGCCGCGCGCGGTGCTGGCGCTGCACCCGGTGGTGAGCCTGATGGGGCTGGCACTGGTGCGCATCGTCTACCGCATGACCTACGAGCATGCACGAGCCCGCATCGCCGGCAGCCAGGGCGAGGTGCGGCGCGCGGTGGTGCTCGGCGCAGGGGCCGCGGCGCGGCTGCTGATGGCGGGGCTGCACCAACAGGGGTGGATGGTGCTGGCCCTGCTGGACGACGACCCGGCGAAGCGCGGTGCGCGCATCGGCGGCGTGCTGGTGCGCGGCCCGCTGGATGTGCTGTCGACGCCCGACAGTCGCAGCGCGCTGCTGCAGGGCGCGACCCATGTGGTGGTGGCGATGCCATCGGCCAGCCGCGCCCAGCGCCGCCGCGCGTTCGACCTGGCGGCCGGCACCGGGCTGCCGGTGCTGACGGTGCCGAGTGCCGACGAGCTTCGCAGCGGCCAGACCCGCATCGAAAGACTGCGTGACATCGAACCCGAAGACCTGCTGGGACGCGAGCCGGTGGTGCTGGACGAATCCGGTATCGGTGAATTGCTGCGCGGCAGTTGCGTGCTGATCACCGGGGCTGGCGGCAGCATCGGCAGCGAGCTGTGCCGCCAGGTCGCACGCTTCTGCCCGGTGCGGCTGGTGCTTTACGAGTTGAGCGAATTCAACTTGTACACGATCGAGCAGGAGCTGACAGAGCACTGGCCGCAGGTCGAACTGGTTCGCCTGATCGGCGATGTCAAGGACCTGGCGCACCTGCGCAGCACCTTCGCGCGCTGGCAGCCGCGGGTCATCTTCCATGCTGCGGCTTACAAGCATGTGCCGCTGATGGAAGCGCACAACGCATGGGCCGCGTTGCGCAACAACACGCTGGGCACTTACCACGCGGCGCTTGCTGCGGCCGAAGTGCAGGCCGAGCGCTTTGTGCTGATCAGCACCGACAAGGCAGTCAACCCGACCAACGTGATGGGTGCCACCAAGCGCGCTGCCGAGATGGTGATTTCGTCGATGGCCGACAAGCACGGCGGAACGCGTTTCATGGCGGTGCGCTTCGGCAACGTGTTGGGCAGCAGCGGCAGCGTGATCCCGAAGTTCAAGGAACAGATCGCCAGGGGCGGGCCGGTGACGGTGACCCACCCCGACATCATTCGCTACTTCATGACCATCCCCGAAGCCGCGCGGCTGGTACTGCAGGCGGCGGCCATTGGTGCGAGTGGGCAGGTGCTGGTGCTGGACATGGGCGAGCCGGTGAAGATTGCCGACCTGGCGCGCGACCTGATTCTTCTGGCCGGCCACACCACGGACGAGATCGGCATCGTCTACACCGGGCTGCGGGCCGGGGAGAAGCTGTATGAGGAACTGCTGGCCGATGCTGACGAAACGTTGCCTACCGCCGTGGCGCGGCTGCGCATCGCTCGGCTTGACGACCGGCAACCGCCGTTGCAACCGCTGCTGGACTGGATCGACGGTTGCGGCGGCGCCGATCCGGCCGATCTGCGTTCCCGGCTGATGGCGGCTGTTCCGGAATACCGCCCCACGAGTGGCGCCCCGGATGCGCAGCTGCCGTTGCCGGGGTGACCCGATCAGGCCGCCACGGCCCAGCTCACGGTGCCGACGCCGTTGAATTGATGGTTTATCGATCCAAGGCGGGGCCGCACATCGGCAGAGCGTCGTCGGCCAAGAAGTAATCAGCGGCCGCAGCGCTCGTTTCGGCAATGATCAGCGCGGGTCGGCCGTGCGGGCTGCAGTGCCTCGCTGCTGGCCCTGGTCCGCGACATCGAAGCCTGCCGGCTCGAACCCCGCCAGACGGCGGTCGTGCATGCGCTGCAGAGCCTGTTCGAAATGTCGGGCGAAGCGGCGTGTGCCGAACAGGGGAGCCGTTTCGCGCTCGCTCGCAAGATCAGCCCGCAGTTGTGCCACCCGATCGGGCTGCGAAGCCAGCGACCGCGCCAGCGCCTCATAGGCCGCCAGGTCGCTGGTCACGCATTGGGGCAGACCGACGGCCTGCAGCAGGCTTGCGGCCACTCGCGCAGCGAAGGCGCCGCCTTGCATCGTCACCAGCGGCAGACCGGCCCACAGCGCGTCGCTGGCCGTGGTGTGTGCATTGACGGGCCAGGTGTCCAGGAACAGGTCGGCGTGGCGCTG
>JBDSMV010000437.1:0-2607 GCA_039915715.1 Rubrivivax sp.
GTCGATCTGCTGGCTGCGCAGTGCATCGTATCGGTCCAGCGACAGCCGGTTGGACGCGTCGCCGTCGCGCATCACGATCGGCCGCAGGAACACCATCAGGTTGGTGCGCCGCCGCTCGCGGCTCTCGCTGCGAAACAGCGCGCCCAGGTAGGGGATGTCGCCCAAGAGCGGCACCTTGCTCTTGTTGTTGATGTAGGTGTCCTCGATCAAGCCACCCAGCACGAGGATCTGGCCATCGTCGACCATCACCGTGCCTTCGATCGAGCGCTTGGTGGTCGATGGCCCGGCATTGCTGGTGCCGGCTGCGGTGGTCGCCAGCACCGAACTCTGTTCCTGGAAGATCGTCATGCGGATCACGCCGTTCTCGCCGATCTGCGGGCGGATGCGCAAGGTGATCCCCACGTCCTTGCGCTCGATGGTCTGGAACGGGTTGGTGACCCCGGAGCCGCTGGAGGCCCCGCTGGTGAACTGGCCGGTGATGAAGGGCACGTTCTGGCCCACCACGATCTTGGCTTCTTCGTTGTCGAGCGTGATCAGGTTCGGGGTGCTGACGATGTTGGTTTCGGCCCGGCTCTGCAATGCGCGAGCAATGGCGGCCAGCGAAATCGTGCCGCCATAGGCTTTCAGCAGGGCGATGTTGATGCCCTCACCGAGCGACACGCCGCCGACATTGCCGGTGGCGGCAGCCGTGGTCAGGTTGATGATGTTGCCGCTGCCACCGGCAGGCGTGAAGTTGGTGCCGCCCGCAAGCCCGTAGTTGTCGCCGGACCTGCCCAACAGGCCCTGCCACTGGAAGCCGAAGTCGGCCGCATCACCGCCGGACACCTCGACGATCATGCTTTCGATATAGACCTGCGCTCGGCGCGAATCGAGCTGGTCGATCAGCGCCCGCACTTGTCTGTACATGGGCTCGGGCGCGGTGATGATCAGCGAATTGGTGGCCGGGTCGGCCTGGATGAAGCCACCGGTGGACGGTTGCGCCACCGCGCTGACCGCGCCTCCACTGCTGCTGGACAAGCCACCGCCGATGCCACCCGCCGGGGTGCCCGACGAGGTGGCGGTGGGCAACGCCGGGTTGCCCACCGGTGACGCGCTGCCGCCGCTGCCGCTGATGGCGCCAAAGGCCGCCCGCACCACGGTCGCGAGCCGGTTGGCATCGGCATGCTTCAGGTGCACCACCCACAACGACCCGCCGGGGCCGATCAGATTGGTGGGCCGATCGAGCCGGGCGATGGCCGCTCGCACCGCCGACAGCTTGGCGGGATTGGGCGCGCGGATGATGAGCGAATTGCTGCGCGAATCGGCCACCACGGTCACGCCGCCGCTGCCCAGCCCGGCCGGTGCACCCGGAATCGCCACGGCGCTGCCGCCATCGGTCAGTCGTTGCACCAGCGGTGCCAGGTCGGCGGCCACCGCATGCGTCAGCGACACGATCTCGATGTCGGTGCCGGTGGGCACATCGAGCGCGGCGATGATCTGCTCGATGCGCCGCAGGTTGTCGGCGTAGTCGGTGATGACCAGCGAATTGCTGCCCGGGTTGGCGTTGATGGTGTTGTTGGCGCTGATCAGCGGTCGCAGCACAGCCACCAGGTTGTTCGGGTTCTCATAGCGCAGGGTGAAGATCTGCGTGATGACCTGATCGCCCCGCACCCCGACCTCGCCCACCGACACGGTGCCGGTCTGCAGCTTGGCATCGGCCTCCGGCACCACCTTCAGCAGGCCGCCGCTTTCGACCACCGCAAATCCCAATCCGCGCAACGCCGACTGAAAACTCTGGAACGCCGCACGCACGCTCTGCGGCTGTTCGCTGTAGACGGTGATGGTGCCGCGCACCCGCGGGTCGACCACGATGGCGCGGTTGATCATGGCCGCGAAAGCGCGCGAGACGGCTTCGATGTCGGCGTTGATGAAGTTGACCGTGACCGGCGCGGTCGAGCGCCGGGCCTGCGTGTTCTGCGCCACAGCCGCAGGCGCCTGAAACACGGCCAGCCACACCGTCGCCGTCAGTGCGGCAACGGCCTGCAGGCCACGCAAACGGCTTGCACGGTGCACCCAGCCAGTCGAGAGAAGTCTCATGCTCATCCGATCGAAATGACAGACACGGCGCCCTGGCGCCGGCCGATGATGTTCAGCAGGTTCGACAGCACCGCCTCGGCACCCGGTGCGGCGCTGGCCTGGCCGTTGAAGCGCAGCTTCGAGCCGGCCCACTGGCCTTCGCCCGACAGCAACAGCGGGCCGCTGGCGGTGGTGAGTTGCAGGGTGGCGGCGTCAGCGGAATTGGCGGCGCCGCTGACGACCAGGCGGTAGCTGCCCAACGTGGCCAGCGTCGACACCCGCGACGCCATCTGTTCCAGGTCCATCGCCGCCAGCCCGTCGAAGCGCCAGCGACCCTGCACCTGCTCCAGCGTCAACCCCGGGGTGCTCAGCTTCAAGGTGCCGGAGGGTTGCAGCGTGTTCCACGGCGTGCCCAGGCCCACCAACCACGAGGCTGGCCACTGGCCGATGAGCTCACTGCCGCCGGCCGGCAACTCGAAGCGCAGGCGCCCGAAGCCCGGCACCACGCGCAGCAGCAACTCGCCGTTGATGCAGCAGTCCTGGCGCGCGCGC
>JBDSMV010000444.1:0-6958 GCA_039915715.1 Rubrivivax sp.
GACTCAGCAGCCACAAGCCGGTGAAGGTCAGCGCACCGTTGACCAGCAGCAGCTCCAGTCCCAGCTGCCAGTTTCCGAACAGCAGTTTCTGGTTGGCGTCGATGGCCCAGCACAGCGCCGGTGCGGCCAATGCCACGGCCGGGGTCCAACGGTCATTGGGCACCCGGCGCGTCAGGATCCCGAAAGCGAACAACCCGAGCAGCGGCCCGTAGGTGTAGGCGGCGATCTTCAGGATCAGGCCGATCATGCTCGGGTCGGCCAGCGCATGAAAGCCCATCACCAGCGCCATGAAGAGCACGGCGAAGCTCAGGTGCACGCGGCGGCGCGTGCGAGCGATCTGCGCTTCGCTCAGCTCTGGCCTTTGCTTCAAACCGAGCAGGTCGATGCAGAACGACGAGGTCAGTGCCGTCAAGGCGCCGTCTGCACTCGGAAACAACGCCGAGATCAGAGCGACCACGAAGAGCACCTGCAACGCCACCGGCATGGTCGTCAACACCAGCGTCGGGAACAGCTTGTCGCCGGCAACTTGCAAGCCGAGCTGGCTGGCCGACAAGGTCAGCAGGCCGCCCAGAAACAGGAACAGCGACACCACCACCAGCATCACCACGCCCAGCACCAGCAGGTTCTTCTGCGAATCGGCCAGGCGCCGCACCGACAAGCTCTTTTGCATCATCTCCTGGTCGAGCCCGGTCATCGCGATGGTGATGAAGATGCCGGCGACGATCTGCTTCGCGAACCAGTCCTTTGCCATCGGGTCGGTGCCGAACACCTTCGACAAACCGCGCTCGTGCAGCTGAGCCAGGCTTTGCATCGGACTCAGGTCCAGCTGGTGCAACAAGAACGCGGTGCAGGCCAGCAGGCCCAGCAGCATGCCCGCGGTCTGCAGCGTGTCGGTGTAGACGATGGTGCGCACGCCACCTTCCACCGTGTACAGCAGGATCAGCACCAGGATCACCGCGCTGGTGAGCCAGAACGGCACGCCGAAGGCATTCAGGATCATCTCTTGCAGCACCGCCACCACCAAGGACAGCCGGGCTGTGGCGCCCAATGTGCGCGAGACGATGAAGATGCCGGCCCCCGTGCGGTAGGCGCGCGGCCCCAGCCGGTGCTGCAGGTAGCCGTAGATCGAGACCAGCCCGTGGCGGTAGTACAGCGGCAGCAGCACGAAGGCCACCAGCACATAGCCGATCACCTGGCCGATGATGATCTGCAGGTAACTGAACTGCGACAGCGCCACCGTGCCCGGCACACTGACGAAGGTCACGCCCGAGAGCGAAGTACCGATCATGCCGAACGCCACCAGGCCCCACGGGCTGTTGCGGTTGCCGATGAAGAAGGCTTCGTTGTCGCCGCGGCGGGAGGTCCACCACGCCACCGCCAGCAGCAGCGCGAAGTAGCCGAGCACGAAGCCGAGCAAGAGGGGTGCGGTCATGGGCGTCTGGAGCTAGATCAGCATGCCGATCAACATCGCCAGGAAGCTCAACACCAGCGAACTCGCAATCGGAACGAACCACTCGCGCCCGCCGAGCTTGAAGCTGAAGTCGCCCGGCAGCCGGCCGAGCCCGAAGCGGCGCAGCCAGCCAGCCAGGCCATTGAAGACCAGGCAGGCGATCAGGAAGATCAGGAGCCAGCGCATGGCGGGGGAGCCTACAACGTGTGGCTGCGGTCGCCAGTGGTGAAGCCGAGCGGGTCGATGGCGATGCCGCGCGCGAAGCCGATGACCTTGAAGAGCTCGCCCATCTCGTGTTCATTCAGCAAGCGCTGGGCCGCGGCGATGGCGCGGCAGTCGGAATGGGCGTCGTGGCCGCGCAGTTCGTCGAGCAGGCCGCAATTCATCAGGAAGCGGGCCTGGCTGGTGTAGCCCAGCACATCGAGCCCGGCGTCCTGACCTGCAAGCGCAATGCCGCTGAAGTTCACATGCGCAGTGATGTCCTTGGCGCCGACAGCGATCAGCGGGTCGGTGTCGGCGCGGTGGCCGCGGTGGCACATCAACGTGCCGCCGTTGCGGTCGGGCAGGTAGTACTCGGATTCGGGGAATCCGTAGTCGATGAAGAAGGCGGCACCGCAGCGCAACTTGTCGGCCAGCGTGCGAACGAAGGCTTCGGCCTGCGGGTGGATCTCGGTCACGAAAGCGGGTGGGAGATGGATCGAGTCGCCGGGTGGTCGCAGCGCGGTCGGTCGGTCGGCGAAAACCATTTGGCCACCACGCAGCGCAACGCCGCGTTCGAGCCAGTGGCTGCCGTCGAAGTGCAGCAGTTGCACCGGCATCGCGTCCAGCACCTCGTTGCCCAGCACCACGCCGTCGATCACCTCGGGCCATTCGCAAAGCCACTGCACTCGACTGCCGAACGGCGCCAGGCGCTCGGCCTGCCGCGCCCGCAACGCGCCTGAGAGGTCGACGATCTCATAGCGGGCCACTCGATCGCCGAGGGACTGCAAGACGTGCTCGGCCAACGCGCCGGAGCCGGCGCCGAACTCGACCACGCGGTCGGCGCCTGCCGCGTCCAGCACCTGCCGCACCTGGCGCGCGAGCGCGCGGCCGAACAACGGGGACAGTTCGGGCGCGGTGACGAAGTCGCTGCCCGACGATGGCAGGCTCCCGAACTGGCGGCTGCTGCAGGCGTAGTAGCCCAGGCCCGGTTCGTACAGCGCCATCGACATGAAACGGTCGAAGGGCAACCAGCCGTCGGTGTCGGCGATGGCCAGTGCGATGCGGGCCTGAAGCGCCGATGGCGGGTGCGCCGATAAACTGGCGTCAGCGTTCGCCTGGCGCGCGCTCGAAGCCCCGTTCACCCCCGTTAGATCCATCGCCGCGATTGTAGGAAGCATGCCCACCACCGACACCCCCGCAGCAGCACCTGGCCCGTCCACCCGGCGCGTGGTGCTGGTGACGGGTGCGGCGGCCCGCATCGGGCGCTGCATCGCCGAACATCTGGCGGTGCAGGGCTGGGCCGTGGCGGTCCACTACCGCAGCTCGCGCGAGGCGGCCGACGACACCGTGGCCGCACTGCGGGCTGCCGGGCACGACGCGCGCAGCTTCGCCGCCGACCTGAGCGACGAAGCGCAATGCGAAGCGCTGTTGCCGGCCGTGCATGAGGCCTTCGGTCGTGTCGATGCGGTGGTCAACAACGCGTCGCACTTCGAGCACGACGATGTGGCCAGCTTTTCGGTCGCATCGATGGACGCCCACTGGCGCGCCAACACGGCCCCGGCGATCCTTCTGGCGCGGGCCCTGCACAAGCTGGTTCACGACACTGGCGGGGGCTGCGTGGTCAATGTGCTGGACCAGAAACTGTGGAATCCGAATCCCGACCACTTGTCCTACACCTTGTCTAAAGCCGCGCTGCAATGCGCCACCACCCTGCTCGCGCAAGCGCTGGCGCCGAGCATTCGGGTCTGCGGCGTGGCGCCGGGCGTGACCTTGCTGTCGGGTGAGATGAGCGGCGCCGAGTTCGAAGCGTCGCACACGATGACGCCCCTGGGTCGCAGTTCGACCCCCGACGACGTGGCGCTCGCAGTGCACTTCCTGCTGCAATCGCCGGCCATCACCGGCACCACGTTGTTGGTCGATGGTGGGCAGCACCTGCAGCCCCAACCCCGCGACGTGATGTTCCTGGCGCGCACCGAAGACAAGGAAGACCACTGATGCACAGCTTCATCGACCATGCGCGCCTGCAGGACTGCCGCCGGCTGTTCCTCAGCGACTACCAGGTCTGGATCAACATCGGCGTGCACGACTTCGAGAAGCGTGGCGAGCAGCGGGTGGTGATCAATGTCGACCTGTATGTGCCGCTGGCCCTTTCGACTCCGCACACCGATCAGCTCGACGAGGTGGTCGACTACGACTTCATCCGCCGCAGCGTGATGGAGCGCGTGGCGCAGGGCCACATCCACCTGCAGGAAACCCTGGCCGACGATGTGCTGGCGCTGATGCTCGCGAATCCGCGCGTGCGGGCCGCGCGCGTGTCGACCGCCAAGCCCGATGTCTATCCCGATTGCGCCGCCGTTGGCGTCGAAGTGTTTGGTTTCAAGAACGACTGAGATGAACGCACTGAACGAACTGCCGCATGTCCGATCGGCCGCCCACAAGGCCGCGTTCGAGGCCAACAAGTTGTCGAAGAAGCTGCACCGGCAGATGGGCCAGGCGCTGTGCGACTTCAACATGATCGAGCCCGGCGACAAGGTCATGGTGTGTGTCTCTGGCGGCAAGGACAGCCATGCGCTGCTGGACCTGCTGCTCAGCATGCAGAAACGCGCGCCGGTGGACTTCACGCTGATCGCCGTCAATCTCGACCAGAAGCAGCCCGGCTTTCCCGACCATGTGTTGCCCGAGTACCTGACCCAGCTCGGCGTGCCGTTTCACATCGAAACGCGCGACACCTACAGCATCGTCAAGTCGCTGATCCCCGAAGGCCAGACCATGTGCAGCCTGTGCTCGCGGCTGCGGCGCGGCATCCTGTATCGGGTGGCGTCGGAGTTGGGTGCCAACAAGATCGCGCTCGGCCACCACCGCGACGACATCGTCGTGACGATGCTGATGAACATGTTCTTCGGCGGCCGACTGAAGGGCATGCCACCCAAGCTCGCCAGCGACGACGGCAAGCACATCGTCATCCGCCCGCTCGCTTATGTGGCCGAAACCGATCTGGAACGCTGGGCCGCGCACCGTAATTTCCCGATCATTCCCTGCACGCTGTGCGGCAACCAGGCCAACCTGCAACGGGTGCAGGTCACGCGCATGCTGCGCGAATGGGAACGCCAGTACCCCGGCCGCAGCGACAACATGCTGCGCGCGCTCGGCCATGTGCTGCCTTCGCACCTAATGGACCGGAACCTGCACCCCTTCGCCACGCTCAAAGCCGGTGGCATGGCCAGTGCCGAAGGCGATACGGCCTTCGACGACGAGCCTTGCGAAGCACCTCCCGCTGACCCGTCTCAGCCTCTCGGGCAGGTGCCGATACGTTTGCATGCAGGCGCCTCGCTTGCCGGAGCCGACGAGACCATCCACCGATCTGATCGAGGATTGCGATGAAGACACTGTCCCTGCCTGCATTTCTGTCTGCCTTCGTGGCCGCCGCAACGCTCGCGCTGCTGTCGGGCTGCGCCACGCTCAGCAACGTCACCAGCGAGGTCGCGACCTACGGCGACTGGCCGCAAAGCCGAACGCCCGGGACCTATGCGTTCGAACGGTTGCCGTCGCAGCAGGCCCGCGCCGATGAAACCGCGGTGCTGGAAGCCAGCGCCGAGCCTGCGTTGCGCCGGGCGGGCTTCGTGGCAGTGGCTGCCGGCCAGCAGCCCGATGTGCTGATTCAGGTTGGCGCACGCACCACGCAGACCTCGGCGCCGCTGTGGGACGACCCGTTGTGGTGGCGCGGTGGCTTCGGCTACTGGCGCCACGGACCGTGGCTGTCTCCGCGCTGGGGGCTCTACGGGCGGATCGATTCGCCACGCTACGAACGCGAAGTCGCCCTGCTGATCCGCGACCGCAGTGCCGGCAAGCCGCTGTTCGAAGCCCGCGCCAGCACCGAAGGCAACTTCCGCTTCGACCCGGCGTTGCTGACCGCGATGTTCGACGCGGCGTTGTTGGACTTCCCGCGCACCGGAGTCAACCCGCGCAGCGTGGTGACCGAGCTGCCGCCGCAGTAGCGCTGGCGTCCGATCTGCCCACCGGTTGTTCGGTGGCAGTGGCCGTGGCAGCGCTCAGGAGCTGACCGACAGCGCCCGCAGATCGTCTTCCCATCCCTTGAGGGTGTCGCGCGCATGCAAGCGTTGGTTAGCCGTTGCAGAGTTGTGCAGCCGGGCATAGACGCCGCAGTTGTGCTCGCGCAGCCGTGCCTGGTAGGCCCGTTCAGCTGGATCGGTGGGGTTTTCGAATCCAGCGGCCAGCGTTTGCAGCAACGCCAGACGCCGCTCAGGGCTGTTGCCTGCACTCTGCAATTGACGCAGCGTGGCCAGCGTCTGATCCTGGCGCCGCGTGCGCGCCTGCAGCCAGCGATCGGCATCGATGGGTGACGCGGACACGCCCTCGCCGAGCAGCGCCAGTTGCGCTGCGTCCAGCGGCCCGTAGAGCCGTTCGGCACGTTCTACCGTGCGCTTGATGGCAGCTTGCTGGCGCCGCTTCGGGTCGGGCTGCAGGTAGTCATTTCGTGCGTCGATGTTGCCCTTGTCGTAGCGCTCTCGGATGCGGCTCAGCTGGGCCTCGGTCAGCAACGGCAGGCGCTCGGCCACCAGGTGCAAAACGCGGTCGACCGATGGTTGCGCCGCAGGGCCGAAGCGGTCCTGCAAGCGACACACCTCGGCGGCGGTGGTGGGTGCCAGCATCTGGTCCTGCAGCGGCGCCAGCAGCGCCACGTACGCCGGCAATTGCGTGGCGCGGTGCCAGGCATAGAAGCTGTCGATGCCCTGCCGCACCGCCGGGGTTTGCTCGCGGCTGAAATCCACATAGCCGTCGAGCCACCACCAGGTCAGCTGCGACGCGTTGTTGTAGCTCAGACGCACGGAACTGCAGCCCGCGCCGAGGGTCACCAGCAGCGCCAGCGATGCGGCCCACAGCAGCCGCAGGGGCGGATTCGGCGCCCATCTGCGGCCGATAATCCGCGGGTCGACCGCTCTCGTCGGTCTGGAGATGGACACCCTTTTCATGGCACTCAACGTCGTCATCATGGCTGCGGGCAAAGGCACCCGCATGAAGTCGGCTCGGCCCAAGGTGCTGCACAAGTTGGCAGGCACGACGCTATTGCAGCATGTCCTGAATGCCGCAGCGGCACTCGGGGCAGATCGCACCGTGATCGTCACCGGCCACGGCGCCGAGCAGGTGGAAGCCGAGGCTGCCCATTCGGATGCGTCGCGGGTGTTCGTGCGGCAAATGCCGCAATTGGGCACCGGCCATGCGGTGCAGCAGGCGCTGCCGCAGGTGCCCGATGAACCCGGTACGACGCTGATCCTGAATGGCGACGTG
>JBDSMV010000467.1:0-7120 GCA_039915715.1 Rubrivivax sp.
GCGGCTACGATGCGCGCGGAATGCCGGGAGCCCCTGGCAGCGGCGGACGACGGAGGTGCAACATGCAGACCCTGGACGAGATGTTGAGCCGCAACCTTCTGAACCCCGACCAGCATGCACAAATCGCGGCCTGGATCTCGCAGGCCCGCACCCCCGAAGCGATCATGGAGATGCCGCCATCGCTGTGGCGCACCCTGTCGCTGGCCAGCGTGCTGATGAACGTCGACGCCGACCTGACACAGCCGCCGCTGTTCGCGGCCTGAGGCGGTGGCTGCCACCCGCGCCACCAGTCGCATTTCTTCTGGTCGCAGTGCCGACACCAGAACCGTCGGTACGGAGGACGGACTCAGCTTCAGCGGCGCAGACACCACCGTCCACGCACTGCCCAACGGCGTGCGGCTGGTGACGATCGAATGCCCCCACCTCTGCACGGCCAACGTGAGTGTTTTCGTGCGCGCCGGCAGCCAGCACGAGAGCCGGCGCCTGGCGGGCATCAGCCATGTGGTCGAGCACATGGCTTTCAAAGGCACCGCGAGCCGCAGTTGCCAGCGCATCAACCTGGATGCCGAACGGCTCGGCGCCGAGGTCAACGCCCACACCGACAAAGACCACACCGCATTCCACATCGACGGCCTGGCGCAGGACGCCCCGGCCTTCGTGCGGATGCTGGCCGACATCGTCCGCAACGGCATCTTCCCGGCCGATGAGCTGGAACGGGAGCGGCAGGTGATCCTGCACGAACTGGCCGACGACGAGGACGATGCGGTTGCCACCGGCTTCAAGCTCTTCGACCGCGTCTGTTGGAGCTCCCACCCGATGGGCCGTGCCGTGATCGGCACCCGGCGCACGATCGAAGCCTTCACCCGCAACGACCTGCTCGCGCACGTGCAGCGGCACTACCGCGGCGGCAACGTGGTGGTGGGTGTGGCCGGCGCGATCAACCCGAAGGCGATTCAGACTGTGGTGCAGGACGCCTTCGGCAGCATGGTCGAGGGGGTTACGCCGGCGGTGGTTGCGCCAGCCTGGCACGGGGGCTTGAAGACCCGGCGGCTGGCGGGCAGCCATCAGACCCATGTGGTGCTGGGCTGGCAGATCCCGTCGGCCACCGATGCACCCGAAGCCGCGATGCTGGCCGCTGCGCTGTTCGGCGAGGGCATGAGTTCTCCGTTGATCGACGAGTTGCGGGAGAAGCGGGCGCTGGCCTACCACGTGGGCTGCTCGGCCGATGTCAACGGCCTGTGCGGGCAGTTCGTGATCGAGGCCTCGACCGGTCCCAAGCAGGTCGAAGAGTTCCTGACACAGGTGCAGCGACTGCTGCAGCAGCACGCCGCCAAGGTCGACCGCATCGGCCTGCAGCGGGCCCGCAACCAGTTGGCCGTGCGCGCGCTGCGCGGGCTGGAGCGGCCCGGCTGGCGGCTCGAAGCCGCGGCGCTGGACCTGTACACGCATGGCAGCGTGCGCACCGCGCAGGAAAAGCAGGCCCGCCTGCAGGCAGTGACCGGCACGCAGGTGCGGCGGGCACTGCAACGCATGATCGACACACCCGCCGCACTGGCGCTGACCGGCCGTGTCGGCGCCGGCGCGCTTCAGGCCGGCCGCGCGCTGGCTGGAGGCGAGCCATGAGCCCGCCCGCTGCGACGGTGCCCACCGCGCCGAATGCGCCGGGCGCGCCCACCGCGTCCCCCTCCGAAACGCCGTTCGAGCTCTCGCAGCCACCGACCGTCGACCACGCCGCGCCGCTGCTGTTCATCCTCAACGCAGCCTCGGGCCAGCACAGCGAAGGCGACGATGTGCGCGCGGCCATCCAGCGGGCACTGGACGAAAGTGGGCGTCGCGGCGAACTGCGCCCCACGCCGGCTGACGATTTGAAGCAGGCCTCCACCGATGCCGCGCAGCAGGCGCACCGCCAACACGGCGCGGTGGTGGCGGTGGGTGGCGACGGCACCACCAACGCGGTGGCCGGCGCTGCGCATGCGGCCGGTTGCGCGATGGGGTTGGTGTCGCAGGGCACCTTCAACTACGTCGCCCGCACCCACGGCCTGCCCACCGAAGCCTATGAAGCCACCCGCTGCTTGTTGCGGTCGTTGCCGCAACCGGTGCAGGTGGCGACCGTCAACGACCACCTGTTCCTGGTCAACGCGAGCATCGGCCTGTATCCCGAAATGCTGGAAGACCGCGAGCAGTTCAAGCAGCGCTTCGGCCGCAACCGTGTGGTGGCATTCATCAGTTGCGTGGTGACGCTGCTGCGTCGGCACCGCCAGCTTC
The DNA here is from genome assembly GCA_039915715.1 of Rubrivivax sp. Taxonomy (GTDB): domain Bacteria; phylum Pseudomonadota; class Gammaproteobacteria; order Burkholderiales; family Burkholderiaceae_C; genus Rubrivivax. Next base: position 2,266 of record JBDSMV010000467.1, read on the forward strand.
ACCTGCGCATCGAAAGCGACGGCGTCGAGCGCCGGGTGGTGACGCCGACGCTCTTCGTCGGCAACAACCGGCTGCAGCTGGAGCAGGTGAATCTGCCCGAAGCCGGCGCGGTCGACCGCGGTCTGATCGCCGGTGCGGTGCTGCGGCCGATCGGCCCGCTGCACCTTGTGTGGTTGTTGCTGAAGGGGTCGATGTCGGGCCTGGGTGACGACCGCAGCGTCGAACGCTTCACCTTCCAGCGCATGCGGCTGCGGACCGGGCGTGGCGGCTGGTCCGAAGGCCGCCGTCTGAAGGTGGCCTTCGATGGCGAGCTGACTCGGCTGCGCACGCCGTTGAGCTTTGCGGTTTCGCCGAAACCGCTGTGGCTCCTGAAGCCGCCGCCGCCGCTGGACGCCGGGGGCCATGCGCGCACCGGGATCGACCCCGAATGACCGCTGGCATGGCGGATGCGGTCGCGATTGCCCGATGACGGTGCTGCTGCAGATCTCGGACCCGCATTTCGGCACCGAACAGGCGGCAGTGGTGACGGCGTTGCGGGCCCTGGCCGAGCAGCAACGGCCCGAATTGCTGGTGGTTTCAGGCGACATCACGCAGCGCGCGCGCGCGGACCAGTTCCGCGCCGCCGGCGCTTTCATCGGCGGGCTCGGCCTGCCCACCCTGGTGGTGCCGGGCAACCACGACATCCCGCTCTACAACATCGCTGGGCGGCTGTTGGCACCGTACCGCGGCTATCGCGCGGTCTTTGGTTCGCAACTGGAACCCGAGCACGACGACGCCGACCTGCTGGTGATCGGCCTCAACACCACGCGCTGGTGGCGGCACAAGAACGGCGAGCTATCGGCGGCCCAGATCGAGCGCGTCGAACAACGTCTGCAGGACGCCAGGCCGGGTCAGTTGCGGATCGTGGTCGTGCACCAGCCGGTGGCGGTGACGCGGCGCGGTGAGGTCCACAACCTGTTGCGCGGCCATGCCGTGGCGCTGCGGCGCTGGGCTGCCGCCGGTTGCGACCTCGTGATGGGCGGTCACATCCACCTGCCTTATGTGATGCCGCTGCCGGGCCTGCAACGGCCGATGTGGGCGGTGCAGGCCGGTACCGCGCTGTCGACCCGCACCCGTGAAGGCCAGCCCAATTCGGTCAACGTGCTGCGCTGGGGGCGCGACGCGCCCGACGGCCGCTGCCAGATCGAGCGCTGGGACTGCCTGCAGCATGGCGGCGCCGATGTGCCGGCTTTCGTGCGGGCCGCCGTCACCGACGTCACACCCGGGGCTGCGACCGCATGAAGGGCGACCCCACCCACATCGGCTTCCCCGCTGCGGCAACTGCGGCCGGCGCGTGGGTCGGTTTGCATGCGCTGGCGATTTTCATGGCGCTGCTGCTGCTGGCGCTGATCGCCACGGTCGGCATCTGGCGCCACGTGCAGCGGGGCCCGCGCGTCGGCCAACGCCGGTGGCGGGTCGTCGCGCTGGTGCTGATTGGCAGCGGCAGTGCGCTCTTCATCTTGCTGGCGTTGCTGTTGCAGCCGGCATCGGGGCTGACCGAGTTCGACCTGGCGCTGTCCGCTGCGGTGCTGGCGCAGGTCCCGGCTTCGGTGGTCCGGTTCTTCGGCTGGCTGACCCACGCCGGCGACAGCGCAACGCGCACCGTGTTGGCGCTGGGCGTGGGCACCGCATTGTTGTTGGCGCGGCGTCCCGTGCTGGCGCTCGGATTCGCGGCCGGGCTGGCCGGCAACGGCGCGCTGACCACACTCTTGAAGCACGCGTTCGGCCGTGAACGCCCGCTGCAGCCAAGCGGCGGGCTGACGGCGGAGGGCTACAGCTTTCCGAGCGGTCACAGCGCCGGCGCGATGGTGGCCTTCGGTCTGCTCGCCTACCTGGCGCTGCGCCTGCTGCCGGCGCGCTGGCACCTTGCAGCGCTGTGCGCGGCGGTGGTGATGAGCCTGGGTATCGGTGCCAGCCGCGTCTTCATCCGCGCCCATTTCCCCAGCGACGTATTGGCCGGCTTCGCATCCGGCGTGGCCTGGCTGGCACTGTGCGTGCTGTTGATGGAAGCCGCCAGCCAGCGCTGGCCGCGCGGCTGAAGCGCCGTCAGAATGCCGCACTGGACTGATCCGGGAGACAGGCAATGGTGCTAGGCGACTGGCGAAATGCGTGGTGGATCGGGGTCGCGATGCTGATCGGGGCGTCTGCCCCGGCCTTTGCACAAGATCGATTCGATTTCGACCGCACCCCCGGCAACCTGCCGAAGACCGTGGTTCCGGTGCGCTATGCGCTGCAACTCGATCTGGACCCGGCGGACAGCATCTTCATGGGTGTCGCCACGATCGAGATCGACGTCCGGGAACCGGCATCGACGATCGTGCTGCATTCGCGCGATCTGCACCACGGCATGTCCGAGTTGCGGCAAGGCGCCACGGTGCGGGGTTTGAGCCCGACGCCAGGCCCGTTCCCTCAGACCCTGGCCTTCACTCCGGACGACGCAGCGCCGATCGCCCCGGGCCGCTACACGCTGGTGCTGCAGTACCGCGGCAACGTCAATGCGACGGGCGAGGGCCTGTTCCGCGCCGAGTACATGACCACGGACCCGGTGGGCGGCCACACCGGCGAGCCCACCAGCCCCAGACCGGCCCGCATGCTGGCCACGCAGCTCGAAGCCATCGATGCGCGCAGCATGTTCCCGGGTTTCGACGAGCCGGCGTTTCGCGCGGTGTTCGAGCTCACGGTGCGCACCGCCCCGGGGTGGCAGGTGTTCTCGAACATGCCCGAGCGCACCGGCTCGCCTCAAAGCCAGGGTGGCGCGGTGCTGCACCGCTTCGAGCCCACACCGCCGATGCCGAGCTACCTGCTGTCGGTGTCGGTGGGCCGCTTCGACATCGTCACCGGCACCGCCGCGGGGGTGCCACTGCGCATCTTGACCGCACCTGGAAAGGCCGCCCAGGCTGCCTATGCGATGCGGGTCACCGAGCAGGTGCTGCCGTTCTACAACGCCTACTTCGGCGTGCCGTTCGCGTTGCCGAAGCTCGACCAGCTGGCGGTGCCGTCGACCCGCATCGGTGCGATGGAAGACTGGGGCCTGATTTCCTACAGCGAGCCCACGGTGCTGTTCGACCCGGCCCGCAGCAGCCCGTCGATCGAGCGCCAGGTCTACTCGGTGATGGCGCACGAAATCTCTCACCAGTGGTTCGGCGACCTCGTCACTGCCGCATCGTGGGAAGAGATCTGGCTCAACGAAGCCTTCGCCACCTGGATGGCCGACAAGGCCACAGCGCACTTCAACCCGCAGTGGCATCTGGAGCTCGACCGGCGGCTGCCGATCGACGAGAGCATGGTGCGCGATGCCGGTGCATCGACGCGGCCGATCCGCTCGGGGCCCGTCCGCGAGACCGCGGTGTTCGATGTCTTCGACGACATCACCTACACCAAAGGCGGCGCGGTGCTCGACATGCTGGAAGCCTGGCTCGGCCCCGCCGCTTTCCAGCGTGGTTTGCAGTCGTACATGGTCGATCGCAAATTCTCCAACGCCACCGCAGGCGATCTGTGGTTTCACATCGGCGTGGCCGGAAAGCGCGACGTGGCGGCGGTGGCATCGAGCTGGACCGACCAGCCGGGCTTTCCGCTGGTGACCGCGACCAGCCGCTGCCAGGGCGGCCGCACCGCGGTCGCGTTGAAGCAGCAGCGCTTCGGCGACAAGGCGTCCGCTGCTGTCTGGCAGGTGCCGGTGCGGCTGGCGCGCGGGCGGCAGAGCCAGGTGGTGCTGCTGGACCGACCGGGTCAGCAAGTCGACTTGCCGGGCTGCAACCGTGCGCCGCTGGTTGTCAATGCCGGTGGCATCGGCTACTACCGGGTGCGCTATGCGGCCGATGCGCAGCAGGGCCTGCAGCAGGCGTTTCCGCGCCTGGCGGCGGCCGACCAGGTCATGCTGCTGAGCGATGCCTTCGCACTGGCGCAACTTGGCGAGCAGCCGATGGCGCAATGGTTCGCACTCGCCCGTCAGGTGCCGCAGGTGCGGGGCGCGGCACGCACCACGCTCTTCGACCAGTTGGGCGTGCAGTTTAGGTTTTTGGGCGACGCGCTAACCGGCACCGAGGCCGAGCCGCTGCTGCACCGCACCGCGCGCCGGCTCTTCGCTCCCGAGTTGGAGCGCCTGGGGTATGCAGACCGCAGTGACGATTCGCCGCAGACCCGCAAGCTGCGCGGCCGCTTGATCGACCGGCTCGCGTACCACCGCGATGCAGAGGTGGTCGCGCACGCCGTGCGTCTGTTCGAGCAGGCAGAAAGCGGCGGCACGCCGCTGGCCCCTTCGATCCGCGCCGGCGTGATCAGGGCCGTGGGCAGCCAGTCCGACCCGGCGCTGTTCAAGGGGCTGTTGCAGCACTTGCGCACCGCGGCGGGCGAAGAAGACCGCTGGCTCTACGCCAGCGCGCTGGCCCGCGGCCACCACGCCGAACGCGCTCGGAGCTTGCTGGCAAGCGCGCTCGAAGGCATCACCACGCCGAATATTGCAGCCGCGTTGCCCGAGATGGTCGCCACGCATTCACCCTTCACCGATCTCGCCTACGAATTCACGCTCGCCAACTGGCACGCGCTCGCGAAGCTGGCCGGAAGCAACTTCGGCGCGCGCAACTGGTTGTTGCCCGCCGCCGCGCAGTTCAACGATCGCGCGCGGATCGCACCAATGCGTGCGGCACAGACCGAGCGGGCGGGCCCCGACGGCAACATGCCGGCTGCGCAACGCGCGGCCCGCATCGGGCTGCTGGCCGATGTGCGCGACCGCGAGGCTTCAGCGCTGGTGGCGCTGTGGTCCGATGGTGCCTCGCCCGGCGCGGCGGCCTCCGCGTCGAAATCGCGCTGAGAACCG
>JBDSMV010000008.1:0-3799 GCA_039915715.1 Rubrivivax sp.
GCCTGATCGTGTTCGCGATCCTCGTCGTCATCAATTTCGTCGTCGTCACCAAGGGCGCCGAACGGATCGCCGAGGTCGGTGCGCGCTTCGCGCTCGACGCGATGCCGGGCAAGCAGATGGCGATCGACGCCGACCTCAATGCCGGCCTCATCGACGAGAAGATGGCGCGCCACCGCCGCGCTGAAGTGGCCGAGGAAGCCGACTTCTTCGGCAGCATGGACGGTGCCAGCAAGTTCGTGCGCGGCGATGCCATGGCGGGCCTCTTGATCCTGTTCATCACCATCGTCGGCGGCTTCGTGATCGGCATGGCGATGCATGGCATGGGTGCCGCCGAGGCGGCATCGTCGTATGTCACGCTGGCGGTCGGCGATGCGCTGGTGGCGCAGATTCCGGCGCTGCTGATCTCGGTTGCCAGTGCGATGGTGGTGTCGCGCGTCGGCAAGGAGCAGGACATCGGCACGCAGATCCGCGGCCAGGTGTTCACCTCGCCGCAGGCGCTCGGCGTGGCTGCGGGGGTGGTGACGTTGCTGGGTCTGGTGCCGGGCATGCCGCACATCGTGTTTCTGCTCGTCGCCGGTGGCCTGGGCGGGCTCGCGTGGCGTCTGTCGCAGCATAAGAAGCGCGCGGCTGCGGCCCCTGAGCTCAGCATCGGCAGCGAGGTCGTTCCGGCCAACACCGAAGCCAGCTGGGACGATCTGACCCCCATCGACACCCTGGGGCTGGAAGTCGGCTACAGGCTGATTGCGCTGGTGGACAAAGCACGCGCTCCGGCCGGCAGCGACCTGCTGTCGCGCATCAAGGGCGTGCGCAAGAAGTTCGCGCAGGACGTGGGCTTCCTGCCGCCGCCGGTGCACATCCGCGACAACCTGTCGGAGCTGAAACCATCGGCCTACCGCGTCACGCTGCGCGGCGCGGTGGTGGGCGAGGCCGAAGCCTTCCCGGGCCAGTTGCTGGCGATCAACCCGGGTGGCGCCACGCAGCGCCTGCCGGGTGCCGACACCACCGACCCGGCTTTCGGTCTGCCGGCGGTGTGGATCGAGGAACGGCACCGTGAGCTGGCCCAGATGAGCGGGTTTACGGTGGTTGATTGCGCGACCGTGGTGGCCACCCACCTTTCACACTTGATGCAGGTCAACGCCTCGCGCCTGCTGGGGCGGGTCGAGACCCAACAGCTGGTCGAACACGTTACCAAGCTGGCTCCCAAACTGATCGAGGACGTGGTGCCCAAGATGGTCGGAATCGCCACCCTGCAGAGGGTGCTGCAACTGTTGCTGGAAGAGGGTGTGCACATCCGCGACATGCGCTCGATCGTCGAATGCCTGGCCGAACATGCCAGCAGCGTCACCGACCCGACCGAGCTGGCACGCCGCATCCGCACCCACCTGGCACCGGCCATCGTGCAGCAGATCTACGGCGCCACCCGCGAGCTGGACGTGATCGCGCTCGACCCCGAACTCGAACGCCTGGTGACGCAGGCCCTCTTGAGCCCGCACGGCGCGGCGCTCGACCCCGGTGTGGCCGACACCCTGTCGCGCAGCGCTGCCGACACCGCGCGGCGCCAGGAAGACATGGGCCACCCGGCCTGCCTGCTGGTGCCCGACGGCATCCGGGCGCCGATGGCACGGCTGCTGCGGCGCGCCGCACCGCGGCTCAAGGTGTTGTCGCACAGCGAGATTCCTGAAACCCATTCGATCCGCATCGGCTCGATCATCGGAAGCCCGGCATGAACCTCAAGCGTTTCACAGCCCGCACCTCACGCGATGCGTTGGCGATGGTTCGGCAGGCCTTCGGCGATGACGCTGTGGTGATGTCGACCCGGCCCTGTGCCGATGGCGTCGAGATGCTGGCGATGGCACCCGAGAGCGTGGCCCAGCTGGAACGCGTGGGGGCTGCGGCACAGGCTTATGCGGCGCCGCGTCTGCCGCAGCCGGTGGCCACGGACCGCGCCGAGGACGCATCCGAAACCAATGCCGACTCACCGCCACGGGCGCTGCTGCGCTCGAGGCTCGAGAAGACCGCCGCAACGCCGCCCGCGCCGACCACCTTGCGCGAACGCCTGGGTGCGATGGCACGGCGCTCGGTGCGCGTCGACCCGCATCTGGATGCCGACGACAGCGAGGCAACGCAGTCGCATGTGCAACACGACGTGGAGCAGTTGCAGATGAGCACGTTGTCGTTCCAGGACTATGTGCGCGACCGCATGCTGCGGCGCCGTGAAGTCGAACGCGAGGCGCAGCAGGACGGCCGGGACGACCGCGGCCGCGCCCGCCCTGTCAGCGAGCGTGACGAAGGCCCTGACACCGAATCGATGGCGCCGCTACCCAACGACCGTTCCGATCTGCGCACTGCAGCCCCGATCGAAGCCGCCCGTGCGCGCCATGCCGCCGCGCGCCAGTCCGCAGCGGTGCTGGACGACGCGCCGATGTCGCTGCAGGACGACTCGATGCCGATGCCGTTCGCGCAGTCCGCCGCGCCAGCCGAAGCGCAGCCCGCTGCGCGTGCGCCCGTTCGTGCCCCCGTTCGTGTCCCCGTCCAAACCCAGCGGTCCGTGGCCGGGGGAAGGGCCGAATCGATTGCTCCGTCTGTCGCCGCGCAGACCCCGCCACGAACCGCTGCGGAAGCTGCTGCGCCCCCACCGCGCAGCACCGACGAACAGGTCGCGATGATGAGCGAGCTGCGATCGATGCGCGGCTTGATCGAGCAGCGTTTCGGCGCGCTCGCCTTCATGGAAAAACTGCAGCGGCAGCCGCGCCAGGCGCAGCTGTCGCAACGCCTGCTGGACGCCGGCTTCTCGCCGGTGTTGATCAGGAAGCTGGTGCAGGGCCTGCCCGACGATCTGGACGAAGTCACCTGGGCCGCCAGCGTGCTCGAACGCAACCTGCTGACCGCCGAACTCGAACCGGCGCTGGAGGAAGTGGGCGGCGTGTTTGCATTGATCGGCGCGACCGGTGTGGGCAAGACCACCAGCACCGCCAAGCTGGCGGCGGCCTTCGCCACCCAGCATGGCGCGACCAACCTGGGACTGGTCACGCTCGACGCCTACCGGGTCGGCGCGCACGAACAGCTGCGCACCTACGGCCGCATCCTGGGCGTGCCGGTGCACACCGCGCACGACCGCGCGTCGCTCGACGATCTGCTGGACCTGCTGTCGGCCAAGCGCATGGTGTTGATCGACACCGCCGGCATGGCGCAGCGCGACAGCCGCACGCGGGAACTGCTGGAGATGCTGTCGCACCGGTCGATCAACCGCCTGCTGGTGGTCAATGCGTCGGCGCAGGGCGAAACCATCGAAGACCAGATCGCGGCCTATGCCGCCCACACCTGCCGCGGCCTGGTGCTGTCGAAGATGGACGAGGCCGTGAAGCTGGGCCCGGCGCTGGACGCGATGATCCGCCACAAGCTGAAGGTACTTGCAGTGGCCAATGGCCAGCGCGTGCCAGAAGACTGGCACCGGCTGTCGGCCAACGCGCTCGTGCAACGCGCGCTGCGCGCCGCCGCGGCGCCGGCCTGGAAGCTCGACGATGCCGATGTCAACCTGATCTTTGCCGGACTGCCGGCCATGCCCTCATCGTCGACAGCAGCCGACAACGCGCGCCACGCCACCGGAGCCGCCACCCATGCGTGATTTCTACGCCGCGCCATCGGCCAGCATGCCGCTGGACCAGGCCGACGGCCTGCGACGCCTGTTCGCCGGCCGTCGCGGGCATGTGCTGGCCCTGGCGGCCAACCCCCACCTGGCGTTCGGCGGGCTGGTTCTGGACTGCCTGGCAGCGCAACTGGCAGCGCAAGGTCGCGAGGT